>CAZHMX010000018.1:0-24575 GCA_964533725.1 uncultured Alistipes sp.
GCCGGCCAGATACTGCACCTGGGCGCTTTTCGGCTCCTGAAAACCGATCACGTCGGGGCGTTTGTCGCGGATCATCCGCACCGAGGCGGCCTTGCGCACCTCCCAGTCCAGCTCCAGCGTATCGGCGGCGTGTCCTGTGCCGCGGATGTTGTAGGACATCAGTTTCAGCGGCGTCGCAGCCCCGGCGCACCAGGCGCAGAGGGTCGCCGCAAGGATCCATACCAACTTTTTCATTATCGGGTCAGCATTCGGGGTTTCAACCGCTTGATCGAATCCAGTTCGGAGGCCATGCGCGCGACGATGTCGGGATGCTGGGCCGCCACGTCGTGTTGCTCGCGCTCGTCACGCGTGATGCGGAAGAGCTGCGGCACGGGCGAATTGCCCAGTTCGACCGACTTGCGGTATTCGTAGGTCTGTTTGTCGCTGGGATCCAGGAATTTCCAGTCGCCATGGATCAAAGCCAGCGTATTCTGCCGGTTCTGCTCGACCACAAATTCGCGGTCGCCGTGGGCGGCGCCCAGCAGTTCGGCCAAACGGTCCTCGCTGTCGGGAGCGGCATCCTCGGGCAACGCGGCCCCCACCAGCGAAGCCAGCGAACGATAGACGTCGATCTGCGAATAGAGCGCCCGCTGCACCCCGGGACGCACCACCGCGGGCCAGCGCACGATCATCGGCACCCGCGTGCCGCCCTCGTAGAGGCTGTATTTGCCACCGCGATAGATGCCCGAAGGCCGGTGACCGCCCAAACGCATCACGGCTTCGTCCTGATAGCCGTCGTCCAAGGCGGGTCCGTTGTCCGACGTGAAGATAAAGAGCGTGTTGTCGGCAATCCCCAGGCTGTCCAACGTGCGCATCACCTCGCCGACGGTCCAGTCCAGCTGCAGGATCACATCGCCGCGCGTACCCATACCGCTCTTGCCCGCGAAACGGGGGTGCGGCACACGGGGCACATGAACGTCGTTGGTGCCCAAATAGAGGAAGAAGGGGTGGTCCTTGTGCTGCTCGATAAAACGCGTGGCCTTGAGCGTGATGGTATCGGCGATCCCCTCGTCGACCCAAAGCGCCGAACGTCCGCCCGTCATCCAGCCGATACGCGAGATGCCGTTGACGATCGTATTGTCGTGGCCGTGCGTGGGACGCAGGCGCAACAGCTCGGGATTCTCGGCGCCGGTCGGCCAGTCGCCCACCTTGTGATCATAGTTGACGGTGATGGGATCCGCAGGGTCGAGGTTCACCACGCGGCCGTTCTCGATAAAGACGCACGGCACGCGGTCGACCGTGGCGGGGAGCAGATACTCGTAATCGAAGCCGATATCGCGGGCGTCGGGCCGAATCTCGGTGTTGAAATCGGTGCCGCCCAACGGTCCCAGACCCAGGTGCCATTTGCCGATGGCGCCCGTGGCGTAACCGCAATCGCGCATCGCGGAAGCCAGCGTGTAGCAGGCCGTGTCGATCAGCAGCTCGGCGTTGCCCGGGGCGATCTGCGTGTTGGGCAGCCGCCAGGGATACATGCCCGTCAGCAGACCGAAACGCGAGGGGGTGCTGGTGGCCGACGTGGCGTGGGCGTTGGTGAACAGCTGTCCCTCGGAGGCCAGACGGTCGAGGTTGGGCGTCTCGATGCGCGTGGCACCGTAACAGCTGATATCGCCGTAGCCCAGGTCGTCGGCAAAAAGGAAGATCACATTGGGGCGCGCGTCGTGCGGCACCTCCACGCGCCGGGCCGGCGAATCGCAGCCTGCGGCCAGCAGCGACAGCGCGGGCAGCGTGGTGAGTATCTGTTTTTTATCCATGGTATCTATTTGCAGATCACGTTTTTATAGACATCCGCCAGTTCGCGGACGGTAGCGTTGCCGTTGCGCACTTCATACATCCACACGCCCTGGTATCCGACCTCTTTCAGACCGCGGCGCAGGGCCGGCCAGTCGACCACACCCTTGCCCGGGCACCAGTGCTGCTCGTCGTTGCCGTCGTAGTCGGACATGTGGATCGTCGCGATGCGGCTGCCCGCGCTCTTCAAAAAGTCGGCGTGGCTCTCCAGCAGCAGGTGGTTCGTGTCGAAGCAGATCTTGACCTCGGGGCAATTCTTGATCAGCCGGAGCATCTCCTCGCCCGTGCGGCCGATACTGTGGGGCATGTTCTCGACACACAGCACGGCACCGATCTCGCGCGCCGCCAGCGAGAGGCGGCAGATCGAATTGGCGGACCACTTCTCACGCTCGGGGCGCTCCTCCTCGGAAGCGGGTTTCGACCCGGGATGGAGGATCAGGTATTGGGGTTTGAAGATCGCCGCCAGACGGATCATCCGCTCCAGATAGGCGCAGGCCCGCTCGCGAACCGCGGGATCGGGCGACGAGATATCGCACTTTTTCCCGAACGGCAGGTGGCACGACCAGACCTTCAGGCCCGACTGCTGAATCGTGTTGCGCAAGGCGAAGGCATCGGCATAGCAATCCTCATTGACCTTGCGGTTGGTAAATTTGTGGAACGTCACCTCCAGATATTCGAAGCCCGCATCGCGGACCTCCGCCAGACTTTCCGGGGTTATCGGGCCGATCACGCCGAGCGACGTTCCCATGGGGTCCCCCGCCTGCGCACAGAGCGTGCAGAGGACAAAAAACAGAGTTAAAATTCGTTTCATCATCTTTTTCTTTATAAAAAAGGGCGGAGCGCGTTTCGGAAACGCTCCCCGCCCGGTGAATTATTCCACTATCGAAAGGCTCGTGGGGTCAACCGTATAGGCCTTGTCGGCGTTGATGCCCCGGCAGATGCGGGTGGTGCCCGAATCGCCGATCTTCTTGCCGTTGGCGGCCACGTCGCGGCAGATGCGCAGACGCACGTAGATCGTGCCGTCGGCCACCGCTTCGGCTACCGTGAAGGTCTCCTCGACGGCAACCTGCTCGGCACCCTTGCCCGAGAGCGAGATCGTATAGTCGCCCGCATCGTCGGTCTGCACGTTCACCGGCGTCCACTGCTCGCCGTCCACCGAGTACTCCAGCAGGAAGAAGCCGGGACCCGAGGCCGACGACTGGGTATAGGTCGCCAGTTTCAGCCTGGTGCCTGCCGCGAAGTTCTTCACCGGCACCGAGAAGAGCCAATAGTCGCCCGCCTTGGCACCCGTCATCAAAAAGCGGATATTACTGCCCGTATCCTCTTTGTAGGTGCAGCCCAGGGTGTATGCGGAGGCGGTGCGCACGGCGATCATCGAGGCGGCCTTGTCGTCCGAGAGATAGGCCGGGCGCTCGACTTTTGTGTACGAACCCGACTCACTGCACGACAGATAACCGCCCGCAAGGCCATTCTCCAGCGCCGGGAACGACCACGTGGCGGGGAAGCCCTCCACCTTGGCGGCGGCCGTCTCGGTCGAGATCGACAGGTCGTCGATGATCAGCTGGCTCTTGGCCTCCGCAGCGGCTTTGATCTGGATGCGCGTGGCAGCCGTGGCACCCTTGACCTTGAAGCTGACCACCTGGTAGTTGGCGCGCTCGTAATAGGTCGCGGCACCGGCAGGATAGGGCGCATTGACCACCTCCACCACGGCGGGTTCGGGCGTACCCTCACCCTCCTTGACGATCACGTTGTAGGTGTAGCCCTCCGAACTGTGGACGGCACGCAGGGTCACCGTCACATCGGTCGGCTCGGTCAGCGAGGCGATGGCGGGCAGGATGATATCGCCCGCAGCCTTGGCCGTACCGATCTTGATGTTGCCGATATGGGCGTAGACCAGGCCGCCCTCCGAGGTGATGCCCGTTGCGGTCCAGAGATCGGTGTGGTCTCCCAGCTTGTCGATACGGACATCGGGCGAGTTGGTGATGGCGGAGGGATTGGCGAAGAAATCGGAGAGGGTCTCGCCGAACGTATCGACCGTGAAGGCGTCGAAATGCTCCTCCCAAAGGACGGTTCCCTTCGGGGTCGGGATGGCGACGGGCGCGGCGATCTGCTTGACGGTGAACTTGACGGGTTCGGCCTGACCGGCGGTGACGGTCACTTCGGCCTCACGGGCGGCACCGGTGTTGACCTCGGGGGTCACGGTGACGGTCGCCTGCTCGCCGGCCTTGCCCGTTGCGGGTTCGATCTTCAGCCACTTGGCCGAGCTTTCGACCTTCCAGTCGGAACCCGTGGAGGCGACCGTAATCGTCTGGGCCTTGGGCTCCTCGGCCGAGGTCAGGGTCTCGGCGGCGGCACCCTCGACGGTCAGGGTATCTTCGTCCGAAGGGGGCGTCGGCGGGGTCGGATCGTCGGGATTCGTGCCGTCGTAAACCGAGATGGAGGTTGCCGGCGAGGTATAGGCACCCGAAGCGTCGAGCGAACGGCGGATGCGGTTCGTACCGCCGCCACCGGCCGCGACGACGGCCTTGCCCTGGTTGTTGGTATCGTCGCAAACGCGCAGACGCAACAGGAAATTGCCCTCCTTAAGACCTTCGGCCACCGTAAACACGGCCTCCAGCGGCGAGGGATCGTTGGCCGGCATGGCCATCTTGAGCGAATAGGTCACCTCGTGGGCCGTGAGGTTCGTCGCATCGGCCGCGGGTTCGGTCATCTCGGTCCGGGTGCATACGGGGGTCCAGTCCGTACCCTCATTGACGGAGTACTCCAGCAGGAAATACTTGGGACCGCCCGCCGAAGCCGACAGCTCGGTGACGAACTTCAGCTGCGTGCCGGCCTTGAGGTTTTTCACCGGCACGGTGAACAGCCAGGCGTCGTTCTTCGCCAGACCCGACATGATGAAGCGGACATTCTTGCCGGTCTCCACCTTGTAAGTGCCGGCCGACGTGCTGCGCGTGGCCTGTACAGGCTGGAAGCGGGCCGCCTTGTCGTCCGAAAGCATATATTCGACGGCCTGCGAACCCAGTTTGTAACCGTCGGCGACGGCCTCGACGGCAGGATCCAGCAAGCCCTGCGCATAGGCCTCCTCGGGCATCGGCATCGACCACACGACGGGAAGACCCTCTAACGGCAGCTCTTCGAGCACCTCGCCTTCGATAACGAAGTCATCCATGATGATCTGGCTGGCGGCGGCAGAGGCGGTGATCCGGATGCGCGTGGCGGCCGTAGCCCCTTCGACGTGGAGCGTAACGGTCTGGTAGTTGGCGCGCTCCTCCTCCGTATCGTGCGGCGTGTTGCCCTTCGGATAGG
Organism: uncultured Alistipes sp.; assembly: GCA_964533725.1. Taxonomy (GTDB): domain Bacteria; phylum Bacteroidota; class Bacteroidia; order Bacteroidales; family Rikenellaceae; genus Alistipes. The sequence continues at coordinate 5,134 of CAZHMX010000018.1, forward strand.
CGAAATTCTCGACCGTAAACTCCTTCTCCACAACCGTACCGTCGCCCTCGAGCGTCACTTTATAGAGGCCCACACGGTCCTCCTTGGTCTTGGTGGCGCGGAACGAAACCGTCAGGTCGGTCGGTGCGGTGAGCGTCTGGATGGCGGGCAGGACGATATCGCCCACGCCGGCGTTGGTGCCTAACTTGATGTTGCCCACATGGACGTAGACCAAACCGCCTTGCGAGGTGATGCCCGTGGCATCCCACAGCGGGGTAAGGTCGCCCAGTTTGTCGATACGCGTGTCGGGCGAGTTGGTGATGGCGGAGGGATCGTCGAAGAATCCGGTGAAGTTCTTGCCGTCGGTGGTCTTCAGATCCGAGGTGAAGGCATCGAAATGCTCCTCCCACAGCACCTTGACCACAGGCTGCGGACCGCTGGGATCGACGGCCGGTTTGGCGAACTCGATGACGGGAGCGCTCTCCGAACCCTCATTGATCGACAGGTCGTCCAGCGCGAAGGTCTTATCGCCTGTAGAACGCCAGCGCAGCCACAGCTGGTCCACGGCGCGCGGGATGCTGAACGAGGCGATGCCCATCTGCCAGCCCGCAGGAATCTCCGAACGGGTCTTGGAGGCTGCCGGCTCGGCGGGCAGCGACACGGTGTAGGGGACGTTGGCCCACAACTCCTTGTCGCGGCTCATCTCCAGCACCAGCTCTTCCTCCGTGAATCCCTCGGCGCTGTAGACGCCGAACGTGATGTCGAAGTGCTGCGAACGCCGCGCATCGACACCCGTCATCGAGAGCCAGGCATCCTTGCCCGACAGAACGACATGGTTGCCGCCTGTGGCGCCCTCGTAACCCATCGAGGGGTTCTCCGCGCTCAACGTGGCGTTCTGACCCTCGTAGGCGATATTCTGATAGTCCAGACCCTCGACCTCGATGGGGAAATACTCGCTGATGTCGGCGCCCTCGTTGTAAGAGCCGCTGAAGCCGTCGTTGAGCAGGATCACCACATCGCCCAAACCGCGCTGGATCACCGTCACGTTGCGTTTCAGACCGCTCAGGGTCTCCAGACGCACGACGGTGCTGCGCTCCTGCTCCAATTCGTTGGGGGCGAACTCCATGGTGACGGTCAGCGTACCCGGATCGCCGCCCATCGACGAAAGGGTGAGCCAGGCCTTGTCCTCTTCGGGATAATAGGCCTGCCAGTAGACGTTCGACGCCACGCGGATATAGGCATAGTTACCGTTCTGGTCGACACCGCGACGGGTCACCGTCACCTGCTCGACGTTGACTTCGAGCGACGGAGTGACGGGATCGACCTCGGGGTCGTTGGAGCAACCGCCCCACCACAGCATCGGAAGGATGGCTGCGGTGGCGGTTGCAAGACGTAAAAACCGATTCAGTTTCATATTCGGATTCACTTATGGTTAGTTAATAGCTTTGTTGTTGAACGCCTTCGGACGCGTCATGGTCTCGGTGTAGATGTTGCCGAACTGGTCCTCGACGGTGATTTCGAGGGTCGAGTTGGCCGACGAGGCGGTCACCACAGCCGTATGGGGCGTGCGGTGGGTGTGGAACGCCTCGGTCGTGAGCGACTGGTCCTTGGCGGCACGCGGCACCTCGTACGAGAGGCGGTGCAGCGGGTCGTAGACGTTGACCATCAGCGTAGGCTCGAGTTTCTTGCCGTTCTCGGTGACGGTGATCTTCCAGCCCTCGCGGTTGTTGAAATCCAGGTCGAAGATGTTGATCAGCACCTGGTTCTCCTTGGCCCACGCATAGGCATTCTTGTGTTCGGGCCACAGGGCGACGTACTTGGCCACCGAAGCGTCCTTCGCCCAGTATTTGGTCACCTCGTTCATGTCGTAGGTGCGGAACTGCTTCGACTTCTCGATGCCCGTACCCTTGTAATACCACGACATCTCCTTGCCCTGGATGTCGAAGACCTTGTAGCCGTCGGGGCTGCCGTCGGTGCAGATGTTGTTGCCCGCATACTGCTGGCCGTACCACCACGTACCGCAGACCGAAGCCACGTTGTGCTCGATCATCCGCTCGGCGCCGCCCTTGGCCGTGAGCCCCAGCGCGCGCAGGTTGTAGGTCATGTTGTAGTGCGTGTGACCCGTCACCACGTGAACCTCCTTGAAGCCGTCGAAGTAGGCCATGAAGTCCTGCTCCTTGCCGCCCATGCCGCGACCGACCCAGGTGGCCGTGTCGACGCCGTGCAGTCCGTTGTTCGAACCCGGCACATAGAGCGAGGCGTGCATGCCCACGAAGATCGGGGTATCCTTGGCCACGTGTTTGAGGTCCTCGGCCATCCACTCGAGCTGCTTGCGGGTGATCTCGATGCTGTGGCTGCGGTCCTGCCAGCTGGCGCCCGGATTGAGATAGACCACGTTGTCGAGCATGATGAAGTGGATCTTGCCGATATTCATCGAATAGTAGGTCGGGCCCATGTTGACTTTCCAGGCAGCCTCGGCCGCATAGTCACCGGCGATCGTGGGGTCGTTGTCGTGGTTGCCGGGCAGGGCGTAGAAGGTCATGTCGAGATCCTTCATCACACCGATACAGTCGGGCAGCGCCCACGGGCTGTCGTACCACCAGCGGTCCCACGAGAAGTCGCCCAGATTCAGGGCATAGACGGGAACTGCGGAGGCGGCCTTCTCGGCACGCATATCCTTCTTGAAGTTTTCGAACTGCTTGAGGTCGCTGTTGCGGTTGGCCAGGTGGTAGTCCGTGGTCACCAGCAGACGGAAGTTGTCGTTCGGTTCGGCGTTCAGCTTGAAGTCGCGCTGGTCGATGGTCGACTTGGCCGCCGACAGCGTCGCCCAGAAGTTGGGCATCGTCCCCTCGACCTCGGGCTGGTAACCCGACGGCACGCACATGAAGACATAGCCGTGATACTTCTCGCTCTTGAGCCAATAGAAGCCCTGCGCGTCGGTCTGCGTGAAGGCCTCGCCGTCGGAGATCCACACGCCGGCGACACCGCCCTCATCCGTATAGACCTGACCCTTGACGTTGGCGCCGTCCTTGTCGGGGATATCGACGTGGTGGAGCAGACGCACGGTCGTGGCGCCGAGATACTGGTTTTCGTCGCCGCGAACCAGGAAGAGTTTATAATCGCGAGGCAGCAGGGCGGGAACCGCAAAACGGCAGTAGGTCGTCGAGACCTCGGAGATCTCGGCATCGACGGCCGTGGCCGGGACGGGCATCTCGACCTTGGTGACCTCCTCGCTGTAGAAGAAACGGATCTTGTCGCCCGTCTCGAAGCCCGAGCCGAGCATCTCGAAGGTCATCCCCTCGTAGACCTCCATCACCGAGGGGATCAAGAGGTTGTCGGCCAGTTTGTGCTGCTGGAAAACGGCCTCCGCATCGTCGTCCGAGCAGCCGGCGAAGCACACCAAGGCTGCCGCCGCCACCGTCCGAAGGGCCGATTTTATGAAATTCAAGGTTTTCATCGCTTTCACTGTATTATTTGGTTTGTTCCGGTCCTGCCGCCGCCGGCAAAGCGGCGGCAGGGTCCGGCTTCAGCTATTTTTTCTCCCAGATACCCCAGTAACCGATTCGGTTGGTACCCGTGTTGCCGATCGTACCCGACTTGCCGTTCGAGCGCGTGTTGGCCGTAACGCGGTGACGGATAATCACCTTGTCGTGACCCTTGATCTCGTCGGGCAGGTCGAAGACCATCTCCTTGCACTGATAGTTGGCATTCCAGTTGCCCACCGTATAGGTGCCGATGGCCTGGAACTCCGACAGTGCGGGCTGCTCGTAGATCACGTTGCCCTTGTCGTCGGCGGTCACCTTCTCCTCGGCGGTGGTCCACTCGATCTGGAACTCGCGCGGACCGGAGGCCGACGACGAGGTCGAGAAGACGAGTTGCAGCTTGCCCGTGGCCTTGGCGGTCGATACGGTGACGACCCAGGCCTCGCCCGAGGCGTCGCGGATCGACGTACCGTTACCCGCCCACCAGCCGTAGGTGTTCAGACACGGGAAGTTGTATTCGGTCGTCAGTGTGGAGGGCTGTGCGGGGCTTACCGTACCGTCCTCGGCCACCGTGGCGGCGGCGCGGCGGGCATAGGTCCAGCCCCAGTAGATGGCGTCGGCCTGCGACTCGACCACAGTCTGGAACATCGAGGTCTTCATCGACCCTTCGCCCGTGGTGGCGGTAACGGAACTCAGTGCCGTATTCGAGATCCACGGACCGAACTCGACGACGGGTGCGGTCAGACGCGTCGACACATCGTCCGAAACGCCATTGTCGGCATCGCTGCGCAGGCGCAGCACCGTCTGGGTCTTGTTTGCGACGATATTCTTCACCACGAGGGCCGTCAGCGGACCGCTGCCCTTCGGGATCAGCCGCTTAAAGCGGTCCACGAAACTCGATGACGTGTAGAGGAGCATCGTGCGGCCCTCCTTGTCGCGCAGCACCTGCGCATACTGGGCGGGACCGTCGATCCGGCCGTCCGTGGTGGTGTCGTGGTAGACCGTCTCGTTGACATTGACGTAGGTACCCATCGTCAGGGCGAACTCTACGGGGTTGATCGTCACGAGCGTATTCTCGTACTGCCCGATCTGCGAGAAGTCCTCGAGGGCTACGGGGGTTACGCTGCCCGTACCGAGCGTTTCGGGGATATCCTCGGAGGTGATGCCCGAGATCTTCAGGCCGCCCGTGGCGTTGTCCGTCGACAAGGTCTGTTCGACCAGGTGGATCTTCATCTTGTCACCCAGCTTGTAGACATTCTGCGTGCCGTCCTCGAACTCGATCAGCAGACCGCGGCCGCTGTCGTCCTGAACCCACATGTAGCGGTTGTTCAGCGTGGCGGCAGGCTCCTTGCCGTCCTCCTTGACCCAGGTCAGCACAACGGGATCGGCATTCTTGCGGTCGGGATCGCTCACGACGGTGGCTTCGATGTAGACGTTGCCCTTCACGGCACCGCCCGACGCCTCGGACAATATCTCGGCGATCGACTTGAGCTGTGCGCGCTCGAAGTTCGACGACTGGCCCTTCTGGTTGATCTCGATCCGCGCGGCCACGTTGTCATTGCCCGTACCCGACATCACGAAGGCCACAACACCCTTGCGGCTCTCCTCGTCGGGGTTCTCGGCCACGATCACCCGGACGCTCTCCTCGTTCTGCTCGGCGAACGAGATCCAGCCGGCGGCCTCGCCCTCGGCTACGGGTTTCCAGCCCACGTTGGACTTGATCCGGATCTCACGGTCGGCACCCGCGATGGGGAAGGCGAACGAGGTCATGCCGTCCATATCGACCTCGATAGAGGCCGCACCGGGCTTTTGACTGACCTCGATGGTGCGGACCACGCGGTTCCGGGCGATGATATTGACCGTCGCCACACGCGAATAGCCCGTCGCGTTGTAGTCGACCGTCAGCCAGAAACGGCCGTCGTTCTCGCCCCGTGCGGGGAAGACGTCGATCCACTTGGTATCCTCGGTATACTGCGTCTCGATGCGCCACTCGCCCATATTGGTGAAGAGCGCCAGACGCTTGCTGCACCCGGCCACGCTGTAGGCCATGTCGAGCGAGTTGTATTTGTTTTTGTTGTCGGGATCCTTGCCCACGTTGCCCTCCGCGCCGAAGTCGAAGGCGTACTGGTCGCCCTCGATGTAGAGATAGGGCGTCTCGGCCGACGCGCCGTCGTCATCGGAGCAACCGCCCAGAAGCAGCGCGGCACCCGCCAACGCCGTCAGCATCAGCCACGCACTGCCACGGAAAATATATCGAAAAGTTTTCATAGGGGTTTATTTTTTCAGTTCATAGGTTTCAGTGTATCGGTTGCCGAAACGGTCGGTCACCACCACTTCGATCTGCCGGGCCTTTTTCGCGGGCACGGCACCGAAATAGAAGAACGAACGACGCAGATACTCGGCGTGGGGCAGTTTCTTGCCTTCGGCTTCGCAGCGGGCCTGCACCTCCTCTAAATGGCGGGCATATTCGGGGTCGGGCGTCGACTCGTAACGGGCCATCTCGCCCTTGTACTTGCCGTCTTCGCTCCACTCCACCTTCCATTTGCGGTCCCAGTTCCAGACCTTGGCCACGACGGCTTTGGGATGGCCCTCAACCTCGCCGGGTCCGTATATCTTGAACTGATAATCGAGCGGTTTGCCCAACGTCTTGAAGCGCCATACCAGACCCTCGGCCCCCTCCGTGAAGAGGACATAACCGCGGGGCGAACCGTCCTGGTTCAGCTCGGCATTCCACAGATTGCCGGCCACCTGGGCGACGTTGTGTTCGATGGCACCCTCCGCCACGTCGAAATTGGAGTTGATGTGGGTGTGTCCCGTGATGAAATGCAGGTCGAAGCCGCGGGCGATCTCCAGCAGCCGGTCGGCACCGCCCAGCGTACGCGGATTCTTGCGCCAGTACTTCCGCACGGGGGCGTGCATCGCGATGCAGAGGCGGTCCCCGGCGGGGAGCAGCTCCACATACTTTTCGATCCACTGCAACTGACGCTCGTCGACCGCCTCGTCATACTTCTTCTGTCCGTGGTAGACGATATTGTCCAGCACCACGAAGTGGGTCTGTCCCAGATCGAAGGCATAATAGGTGGGACCGAACTGCGCGCTGAAGTTGGCGGCCGAACCGGCATCGTCGGCCACGGCGATCAGATGGTCGTGGTTGCCGATGGCGGTATAGACCGGCGCGTCGAGTTGGGCGAAGGTCTTGCGCATCGGTTTGGCGAGTTTGGGCGAGTCCCAGACGATGTCGCCGAGCATCAGGAGGGCCGGCTGACGGCCCGCAGCGCGAATCGCGGCCACCTGCTCCCTGAGTTCGGGCATCACCTCCTCGTGAAGGCGTCCGAGATGCTCCGCGGTCTTGGGCTGCGGATCGCCCACGGCCAGCAGCGTAAAGTCGCCCGGAGCCGCCTTGAGGTCGAAATCATAGCTTTCGCGCCCGTCGACGGGGAGCCAGAAGCGGGGCGAACCCGAAACGTAGTCGGCCACATAACCCGAGGGGGTCACCACCCACACGAAGGGGGCGTCGTCGGCCACCTCCAGCGTGAAGCGTCCCTGGGCGTCGGTCTTGACGAGCGAGACCCCGTCCGAGACGATCACCCCCTGCAGCGGCCGGCCCTCGGCGCGCACGCAACCGACCGCCGCAGCGGCCGAAGCCTCCGCAACGCCGGCCGCGACGAGAAGCAGCAGCGCAGTCAGATATTTCAATATAGTGTTATTCATAGAGCTCTGTCATTCTACGGTTTAACGGCAACGGCGGACACCCTCCTGACTCCACCATACGGGGGTCAGCATATCGTCATCGCCCTGCATTTCGTGCTGCAAATGGCCGAGCGCCGTTTTGTAATTGTCGAGGTTCGTATCGCGCGTGATGACGGGATAGGGGAACCGGCGCGGCACGACGTGGTTGTTCGACGTACCGGGGTTGATCGTCAGCTTCGGGAAGCCCGTGCGGCGATACTCGGCCCAGCCCTGCCAGCCGACCCAGAACAGGGCGATGTGCTTCTGGGTGCAGAGCTGCTCGTAGGATCCGTCGTAAGGAATCTTGGCGAGGAAGTCGCTGATGACCACATCGTTGACCGGTTTCAAAGCCTGCGCGTTCCAATAGCGCACCGAGGCCTCGACGGCCTTGTAGTACATCTCCTCGGCCAACACCTGACCGCCGCTGATCAAACCGCGCTGCGCCGCCTCGGCCCATACGAAGAGGACCTCGTCGTAGTTCATGAACGAGAACCACGAGGTGTGCGCACCCAGGACGTCCTTGTTGAGATAGTCCGCGCCGGAGTCGCCCTCTTCCTCCTCCTTCACGGCGCGGCCGCTGATCAGGCCGTTCCAGTCGTCACCGATCACCTTATAATAATTGGTGTAGCGGGGGTCCTTCGAGGGGCTCATCAGGTCGGCCATGTGCTGGCAGGCACGGCGGCCGCTGGTGGTAAACGAAACGAGGGTCACATCGCCGAAACGGTTGACGTTGGGAGTCGACCCCGTAAACTTCATGACGGCGGCATCGTCCACGGACTCGAAGACGGGCCACTCGGCCGGTGCGGCATAGATCTCCTTGAGCTGTTTCGACACCTCGAGATAGCTGTCGCGGGCACTTACGCGCATCAGGACGCGCAACAGCAGCGAGTTGTTGAACTTGCGCCACTTGAGCATGTCGCCGCCATAGAGAAGGTCTTTCGAGGGGATCGACATCTTGGCGTTCTTCTTATACAGCGTGTTGGCGTAACGCAGGTCCTCGATCAACCGGCGGTAGACCTCCTCCTGCGTATCGAACTTCGGACGCGTATTGCCCTCGTAGCCCTGGAAGGCCTCCGAGAAGGGGATATCGCCGAACATATCCGTCAGCTCCTGCATGAACATCGACCGCAGGGTCAGCGCCACGGCCTGACATTCCGTGCGGTTCTGCTCCTCGGCCAGCCGGTACATTTCGTTGGCATTGGCGGCATCCTGCGCCAGCTCGTTCCAGAAGTTGGTGGCCTGGCCGTTGGTGATGAAGAAACGGTGATAGACCGTACCGACGGAGTTCTGCACCGAGTACTGGACCAGCTCGCCGTTCACCTGATAGGTGCGGTTCAGCAGGTCGTCGGCACCGTCGAAGACCAGATTTTCGAGGAAACTCATCGGGTCGGCCTTGCCCACCTCGATATTGTTGGGGTCGGAGTTGTACTCTTCGAACTTGTGGGTACACGAAGCGGCCAGCGCCGTCACAACGACCACCGAGAGAATATATTTCAAAAATTTCATAGTTTATCCGACCTTAATTAAAATTGCAACTTGAGATTGAAACCGTAGGTGCGGGTCATCGGGTAGGCACCCGACTCCATACCGCGGCTGATCGAGGCGCCGTTCATCGTGCCGACCTCGGGGTCGTACAACGGCCAGTTGGTGACGCAGAAGAGGTTCGTGGCGAAGAAGGCCACCGAAGCGCCCTGCAGGATGCGGGTCTTCTTGATCAAACGCTTGGGGAAGGTGTACTCGACACGCAACTCCTTCATCTTCAGATACGAACAATCCTTGACACAAGGTTCGATATTGTCGGGCATGTATTTGTAGTTGACGTAATAGTCGACCACGTCGGTGACGATCACGTCGTTCTGGGCATACGTACCGTCGGCCAGGCGCTTCACGCCGCTGACCAGCATACCGTCGTAACGGCCGGGCAGCGTGTTGGTGAGCTTACCGCGACGCGAGAACTGCGAATAGGAGATCGAGTGGGCCTTGGCGCCGTACGATGCGGCGAACGAGGCCGACACGCGCAGACCCTTCCACGAGAACTGCGTATTGAAACCGCCCGTCCACTTGGGGAAGATCGAACCGTAGTCCTGCAACTCCGAACCGATCAGCGGACAGCCGGTCTCGGGATCGATGACTAACTGGCCGGCGCACTCGACGCGGCGGCCCTGCTCGTCGGTGTAGAAGGCCCCTTCGGGTGCACGCTGGAAGCCCAGACCGTAGATGCGGCCCAGCTCCGTACCGGGATAGGCGCGGATGTAGACGCGGTTGCCGTAGGTATTGGAGTTGTTCAGCTGCCAGAACTCGACGTTCGGGGCCAGCTCGACCAGCTCGTTCCAGTTCTTGGCCCAGTTCACGCCGATCGACCAGCGGATGTTCTTGGTCTTGACGGGGACGAAAGTCGCCGACAGCTCGACACCGTGGTTGTTCACCTCACCGGCATTGATGAGCTTGTAGCTGGCGTTGGTGATCGGGTCGATGGGGACGCTGATGATCTGGTTGGTCGTGGTCGAGTCGTACCAGGCGGCGTCGAACGAGATGCGGTTCTTGAGGAGGCGGGCCTCCAGACCGACCTCCCAGCTCTCGACGTTCTCGGGCTTGAGGTTGGCGTTCTTGATGCTCGAGGCCAATTTGTAACCGCTCGAGAAATCGGTGTTGGCATAGGTCTGCACTAACGAATAGGGCGACGTGTCGTTACCCACATTGGCCCACGAGGCGCGCACCTTCAGCAGATCCAGCCACGAGGGGCAGCTCTTGCCCATCACCTCGTCCAGCAGGACGCTGGCGCTCACCGAGGGATAGAAATAGGAGTTGTTGCCGAAACCGAGGGTCGACGACCAGTCGTTACGGCCCGTGATGTCCAGATAGAGCATGTTTCTCCAGCCCACCGAGATCAAACCGTAGAAGCTGTTGATCGACTTGTTGCGGCGCGTGGTGCGCACCAGAGGCGAGTAGAGCGAGTTCTGAATCGTGTAGACCCCGTCGGCGAAGAGTTTGTCGCAGACGATCTGCACGTTCGAATAGTTCGACACCATGTTGTTGCCGCCGAACGAAGCGTTCAGGTCCCAGTCGCCGCACTTCTTTTTCCACGACAGCAGGAAGTCGTTGTTCATCTCGTACTGACGGACGGTCTGCTCCTTGTAAAGACCCTCTAAATAGCCGTTCGAGTATTTGGGTTTGCGCTGGGTGCGGAAGTCGGACTGGAAATCGACACCCGAGCGGAGCATCAGCGTCAGCGACTTGAGGATCTGGAACGTGACGTTTAGGTTGCCGTAGACGCGGTCGCGGTCCATCGTATTGAGCTGGTCGTAGAGCTGACGGTAGAGGTTGTCGGTATCGCGGTTCAGGAAACGGATCGAGGTCAGCTGGTTGTTGATCTTCGAGTTGTCGCCTTCGGCCGAACCGTTCTTATAGATTCTCAAGTTGTTGTCCAGACGGCCCGAGGCCCACTCGTCGTAGTAGGAGTCGACCGAGATGCCGGGGTTGTTGAGCAGCAGCGTATAGAGCGGCGAGGCGGCCGAATAACCCGTCACGGGCAGGTTGTCGCTGTCCTTGCGATAATAGGTCACCTTGGCGCCGAGTTTGACGTATTTGCCGGCATTCTGGTTGATCGAGATGTTGATATTCTGGCTGGTGTAGCCCGTGTTGGGGAGGATCCAGTCGTTGCGCACGTCCTTGACCGAGACACGCATCGTGTTGCCCTTGCCGGCCGAGCCCTCCACCGAGAGGCTGTTCGACCACGTCACACCCGTCTCGAAGGCCCCTTTGTACCAGTCTTTGGCCACCCAGGGGGTACGGCGGAAGTTCGACGGGGCCCACGTGCCGTTGTCGGCGATGATCCAGTCGACACCCTCGTACTGATAGAACAGCTGGCCGTCGAATTTGGCACCGTAGGCGTAGGACGACTGGTTGCGGTCGTAGGCCACGCCCGTCTCCGACATATCGGCGGTTATATTCCAATAGGAGTAGTAGCGCATATCCGAACGGCGCGAGGCGTTGGCGTTACCCGAACCGTACTGGGTCTGGAAGTCGGGCCAGAAACCGGCCTGCTCCAGCACGCACGAGGAGTTGAACGTGATGTTGAGTCCCTTTTTCTTCGACGTGTCGCTGCCCGACTTGGTCGTGATGACGATGGCGCCGTTGGCCGCACGCGAACCGTAGAGGGCGGTGGCGGCGGGACCTTTGAGCACCGAAATCGACTCCACATCCTCGGGGTTCAGGTCGCTGGCGCCGTTACCGTAGTCCACCGGCGCGTCGGTCGACGAGTAGGAGCTGGCCGACGTCGAGGCGGTCATGTCGTTCGACACGGGGACGCCGTCGATGACGAAGAGGGCCGTATTGTTGTCGTGCGAAAGCGAGGCCTCGCCGCGCAGCGTCACACGCACCGAACCGCCCGGACCGGCCGAGGCCTGGTCGAAGTTCAGACCGGCCACCTTGCCGTTAAGTCCGTTGAGCCAGTTGCCGCCCACGGTATTGTTGACCTCTTCGCTGGAGACTTTCGAGACGGCATAGCCGAGGCTCTTCTCCTGACGCGTGATACCCAGCGCCGTCACGACCACGTTGTCGATCTTCTGCGCCGACGGTTGAAGCGTCACGTCCACACGCGTGCGCGCGCCGACGACAACCTCCTGGGTATCGAAACCCAAACTGATGAATTGCAGCGTAGTCTTCGCATTCGGAACCGAAATCGAATACTCGCCCTTGACGTTGGTGCTGACGCCGACCGTCGACCCCTTGACCACGACCGATGCGCCGATGTTCGGGGTTTTGCCGTCTGCCTCATAAACAACGCCCGAAACGGTGTGCTGAGCCCACGCCGCACCCGCGAAGAGGAGCATCGCCAAACTCATAACCACCGATCGAATCCTTTGTTGTAATTGTAGATTCATAGGCTTGATAGTAGATAGATTATTATTATTATTTCAGTTTTTTACAGATTTTGGGTTTCGTTGCTTTACTTTCAAAAGCCGAAGCTTTAATTTCATAAGTTTACGACTTTCGAAACAAAGATACACATTTTTTTCTATTGTTACACTCTTTCGGTATGAAAAAACGGCGAATTTTTCGATTTAACCGAAAAAATCGCCCGGATTGCAGAAAAACAAGACAATATTCGCAAAAAGAGGTCGAGGCAGCGTCCGCCACCCGCAAAGGACGACGAACCCTGCCTAACCATGTCCATTAACGTTCGTGCAGCTCTTTCTCGCGGCGGAACGTCAGCGCCATGAAGAAGATCGAAAGGAAGCAGGCCGCAATCAGCAGGACGAAGGTCCAGTCCCAGCCCGCCGTATCGGCCACGGCGCCCAACACGATATTGGCCAGCACGGCCGTACCGAGGAAGTAGCCGAAAAATCCCGTCAGACCGGCCGCCGTACCCGCCGCATTTTTGGGTGCGAGGTCGAGGGCCTGCACCCCGATGAGCATCACCGGCCCGTAGATGAAGAAGCCGATGGCGATCAGCGACGCCGTGACGATGATATAGTTCGACGAGAACTGCCAGTAGAGCACGATGAAGAGGGCGACGGCCAGCATGAAGAGAATCGTCGGCATCGCCCGGCGGCCGCGGAAGAGTTTGTCGCTGACCCAGCCGCAGATCAGCGTGCCCGGGATGGCGGCGAACTCGTAGGCGAAATAGGCCCAGCCCGCCTGTTTGATATCGTAGCCCTGGGCCTCGCGCAGGTAGGTCGGCGCCCAGTCCAGACAGCCGTAGCGCACCATATAAACAAAGGCGTTGGCCAGCGCGATGCACCACAGCAGCCGGTTGTTGAGCACATACTTAAAGAAGATATCGCGCGTCGAGAGCACCTCCTCCTGCGCCGCGCTGTAGTTCTTCGGATAGTCGTTGCGCCACTGCTCGATCGAGGGCAGACCGCACGATTGCGGCGTGTCGCGGATCAGCACGAAGGCCAGGAGCGCCACGAAGACCGCCACCACCGCGGGGAACAGATAGGTGCCGATCAGGAAGTAGAGCTCTTTCTCGGAACCGTAGAACCACGACCCGAACCACATCGCACCGTAGACCGCCATGGGTCCCACCAGTGCGCCGCCCACATTGTGCGCGCAGTTCCACACCGACATCTTCGTGCCGCGTTCGTTCTGCGAGAACCAGTGGGTCATCACCCGTCCGCAGGGAGGCCAGCCCATACCGTTGAACCAGCCCACCAGGAAGTTCAGCACGGCCATCATCACGATCGCCGCCTCTTTGTGCTCCGCGCCGAGCATCGTCACCGGCACGATCATAAACATCATCGACAGCGCCGCCAGCACCAGCCCCAACGGCAGGAAGACCCGCGCGTTGCTTCGGTCCGAGACGCTGCCCATCAGGAATTTGGACAGCGCGTAAGCGATGGCGTTCATCGAGAGCACGACGCTCAGTTCGCTCTTCTCGAAGCCTAACGGAGCCAGTTCGGGGATGGCCATCGAGAAGTTCTTGCGCACGATATAGAAACCGGCGTAACCGATGAAAATACCCAGGAAGACCTTCAGGCGGTTCATCCGGTAGGCGGCGTCGACCGTCGCAGCGTCGGCCGTAACGGGTTTATGCGCAGGGGGTTTCAGCAAGTTCCACATAGCATTTTAAGGTTGAAAATTGGTCATTTAATCGTTTTTGGTGTGCTATTATTCCTCAAAGATATAGCTTTTTGCCAAATTGACAAACGATTCGGTCTCTTTTTTCACCCACGCTTCATCTTTGCCCAGCTCGCGCGCCATGATCACGGCCACACGTTCCGCCGCCTCCATGGCCGCGCGGGCATCGACGAACAGCATACGCACGCGGCGGGCCAGCACATCCTCGACCGTCTGGGCCATCTCCTCGCGCACGGCCCACACCACTTCGGCCGCCGTGTAATCGAACGCCGGCGAGATCCGCTCGCCGAGCGCCGGGTCGCGGCGGATGAGGTCCAGAATCGCCGCCTCGTCCGAACCGTATACATAAAGGTGATTCTTCAGATCGGGGTTGGGCCGATAGCCGTGCACGTGCAGCGTCTTGGTCACGCACTTGCCCGCCTGCAGCCCGGCCTCCTTGACCGCGCGGTCGACCGTATCCTCGGCCATCAGCCGGTAGGAGGTCCACTTGCCGCCCGTGATCGTCACCAGACCGTTGTCCGACACGATGATCTTGTGTCCGCGCGAAAGCTCTTTGGTGTTTTTGCCCTCCTTTTTGGGCGCCGCCAGCGGCCGCTGACCCGCAAATACCGACCGTATATCCTTATAGGTAGGCGCGGGATTCATATAGAGCCCCGCCGTGCCGAGGATGAAATCGATCTCCTCCTTCAGCGGTCTGGGCTCCTCCTCGACCTCCTCGCGCGCAATGTCCGTCGTGCCCACGACCACCCTGTCGTGCCAGGGCACCGCGAAGAGCACGCGGCCGTCCGACGTCTTGGGCACCATGATGGCATAATCGCTCTGCAGGAACTTCATATCCAGCACCAGATGCACCCCCTGGCTCGGCGCCACCATCCGCGCGTGCGACGGTGTGTCCATCTTCATGATGTCGTCCACGAAGCACCCCGCGGCATTGACCACCGACCGCGCGCGCACCGTGAATTCGCGCCCCGAGAGGTTGTCCGTACATTTGACCCCCGCCACACGGCCCTTTTCGTCGTGCAGGATCGCATCGACGGTGGTGTGGTTGACGACCGTACCGCCGTGCTCGACGCAGGTCTGCGCCAGGTTGATCGCCATGCGCGAATCGTCGAACTGTCCGTCGTGATAGACCACGCCGCCCTTGAGTCCCTTCCGAACCGAAACGGGGATATATTTCATCACCTTTTTGGCCGAAATAAAGCGCGAACGCCCGTAACCGAACCCGAACGAGAGCATGTCATAGAACAGCAACCCGCAGAAATAGAGGAAATTGTCCCAATACCGATAGTTCGATATCACAAACGCCTGATCCTTGACCAGGTGCGGCGCATTGGCCTTCATCCGTCCCCGCTCGCGCAACGCCTCGAGCACCAGCAGCACATCGCCCTTTTGCAGATAGCGCACGCCGCCGTGGACCAGCTTGGTCGAACGGCTGGAGGTACATTTGGCAAAATCGGTCTTTTCTATCAGCGCCACGCGAAGTCCGCGCGAAGCGGCATCCACCGCCACACCCAGTCCCGTGGCACCTCCGCCGACCACCACCATATCCCATACCAGGGAGGAGTCGGCCAATTTTTCAATTTGGGAAGATCGTGTCATAAAGTATGAAGTTTCATTTCGCAACAAAGATAGTTACGATTTTCTACATGACAAAATATTTTTGCTTATTTTTCGAAATTTTTATTTCGACGCGAAAGATTTTGCCCAAAAAACGGCTCCATTTGAAAAACATTTCGTAACTTGCAATCGAAAACCAGAACTTCCGCACCCATGAACAAGAACGCCAGCAGCCAGTCCTTAAGCCTCTCCGAGCGTCATACCCGCATCCTTGCCCTCCTCGAAGAGCAAAGTTCTGTCTCCGTACCCGAACTTTCGGAACTGTTCCGCGTTTCGGAAGTCACCATCCGCAAAGACCTCTCGATCCTCGAGCAGCAAAAACGGCTCTACCGCACCCACGGCCGCGCCATCCTCATCAGCCCCTACATCAGCGACCGCTCCATCGACGAGAAACGGCAGAAAAACATCGCCGAAAAACGCGCCATAGCCGTCGCCGCGGCCGCCATGATCGAACCCAACGACTCGATAACCATCGCCTCGGGGACCACCGTGACCTATCTCGCCCAGGAGATCAAGCCCGTAGGCCGGCTTACCGTCATCGCCGCCGCCGTCCTCGTCACCCAGATCCTCTCGCAGGTCAGCGACGTCGACGTCATCCAGCTCCCCGGCCTCACCCGCCACACCTCCATGTCCGTCGTCGGCCCCTACGCCGAACAGATGCTCCACTATTTCAACTGCAGCAAACTCTTCATCGGCGTCGACGGCATAGACCTCGAGTTCGGCCTCACCACCACCGACATGCTCGAAGCCTCGCTCAACAAAGCCATGATCGCCGCCTCGCAAAAAGTCATCGTGCTCGCCGACAGCTCCAAATTCGGCCGCCGCGGCTTCGGCAAAATCTGCGACCTCGAAGCCGTCGACCTCATCATCACCGACACCGCAACCCCGCAACACTACATCGACCGCCTCCGCGAACGCGGCATCGAAGTCCTCCTCGTCGAAGCGTAACGGCAGGTGGCGGGGCGGCTTCCTGACAACGGGGCTGACGCCTGACTGCGCTCGTCGGGGCCAGATAGCACCTGGCCCCTTGCCGCGCGGCGCTCCCCCGTGCAATATATTTCCTGCAGGCGAGATTTAGCCCTCGTGTTGCAGCGTTGAAAACGCTGCAACACGAGGGCTAAATCTCGCCTGCTCAAACAAATGGACCGGGGAGCGCCCGTCCGGCAAGGGGCGGGGTCCCATCCCGCCCCGACGAGGACAGTCGCGCGTCAGCCCCGCCGTCAAGGAGCTACCCCGCTACCCTACCGCTGTGCCTCGGCCAGGATAGCTTTGAGGCGTTCGGGGTAGTTGGTGGTGATGTAGTCGAGGCCGAGGTTGATGAAGAAGCGCATATCCTCCTCGGAGTTGACGGTCCAGGAGTTGACCTCGAGGCCGAGGTCGTGGGCTTCCTTGACCCAGTGGGGATGCTTGCGATAGACCTTCATG
Organism: uncultured Alistipes sp.; assembly: GCA_964533725.1. Classification (GTDB taxonomy): domain Bacteria; phylum Bacteroidota; class Bacteroidia; order Bacteroidales; family Rikenellaceae; genus Alistipes. The sequence continues at coordinate 21,948 of CAZHMX010000018.1, forward strand.
CCGTAGTCGATGCCGGCGAAACCCAGCTTCTTGATGCTTTCGGGCGGGAGGTCGCCGTTGATATAATATATAGGTACCTCGGGGAGCAGCTTTTTGAAGGTCAGACAGCCGTTGATGGAGAAGGTGATGAAGTCGGTGCGACCGACAAGGTTGTATTTTTTGAGGGCCTTGACAATCTTGCGGATGCAGATATCCTCGCGAAGGATGTCGTCGTGCTGCTTCATCTCCAGCACCAAACGCATGCGGGGAAGCGCGGCGACGTGGCGGAGATACTCATCGAGCGTGGGGACCTTCTCGCCGTTCTGCAGGATGATGGTGCGGCGGATGTCGGCGAAGTTGGATTTCTGGATCTCGAGGCCGTGGGAGACCTTGTCATGGAAGACCACGACGTGGTTGTCGGCGGTGAGCCAGACGTCGATTTCGGAGCCGAAACAGCCTACGGAGTCGGCTTTGGAGAAGGAGGTCAACGAGTTCTGGGCCGAGCCGGGAGCGGTCCAATAGCCGCGATGGGCGACGATTTTGGGTTGTGCGGCGGCCACGAAAACACCGAGCAGAGCCGGCAGAAGGAGGGTAAGAAATCTCTTCATGGTTTTGAAACGTAAGTTATGACAAAGGTAATAAAGTTTATCGAAATATCAAACCGAAAGCGTTTTGAAAAACGGAATTTTCGCCTTATCTTTGGTCTATGAAACGATCGCGCGATATTTTTACTTTCCAGGACGCCCGCAAACAGACGGGCCCGGTGGCCTTCGGCACGATGATCAAACCGGCGGGTTCGACCTGCAACCTGGACTGCCACTATTGCTACTATCTGGACAAGGCGGTACAGTACGGCGGCCGCCAGGCCGTGATGAGCGACGAGCTGCTGGAACTCTATATCAAACAGTATATCGAGGCCAACGAGGTCCCCGTGGTGCAGTTCTGCTGGCACGGCGGCGAGCCGTTGCTGCTCGGGGTGGATTTCTACCGCCGTGCGATGGCGCTGCAACAGAAGTATGCGGCGGGCAAGCGGATCGAGAACACGTTGCAGACCAATGCCACGTTAGTCGACGAGCAGTGGTGCGAACTGTTTGCCGGGAATCACTTCTTAGTGGGCGTGTCGCTGGACGGTCCGGAAGATATCCACGACACCTTCCGGCTGACCAAGGCGGCGCGACCAACCTTTGCGCGGGTGATGGAGTCGATCGCGATGTTCAAGCGTTACGGCGTGGAATACAACACGTTAAGCGTCGTTAACCGCCTCTGCGAGGGCCGCGGCGCGGAGGTCTACCGCTTCCTGCGCGACCGCGTGGGCAGCCGCTACATGCAGTTTCTGCCCGCGGTGGAACACGTCGTCGACCTGCCCGGCCACCATCGTCCGCTGATCGTCTCGCCCGACCGCGAGGGGGCCCGCGTGGCCGAATGGTCGGTCACGGCCCGGGGATACGGCGATTTCATGTGCGACGTCTTCGACGAGTGGGTTCTTCGCGACGTGGGACAGACCTTCGTGCAGCTCTTCGACGCGACACTGGCGCAGTGGTGCGGCGTGCAGCCGGGGGTCTGCTCGATGGGCGAGACGTGCGGCGACGCATTGGTGGTGGAACACAACGGCGACGTCTATTCGTGCGACCACTTCGTCTACCCCGAGTATCGGTTGGGCAACATCCGCGAGACGACGCTGTCGGAGATCTACCGCTCGAAACGCCGCCGGGAGTTCGGCCTGGACAAACGCAACACGCTGCCCGCAGAATGTCTGCGCTGCAAATACTATTTTGCCTGCCGCGGCGAGTGCCCCAAACACCGTTTTGACCGGGGCACGGACGGCAACCCGAAAAATTCGCTGTGCGAGGGCCTGTACCACTGGTTCCGCCACGCCGAGCCCTACATGGATTACATGCGCGAATTGCTGCAGAAACAGCAGTCCCCCGCCTGGGTGATCCCCTTCGCCCGCCGCCGCATGGGCCTGATGTAAGCCGACGCCGGATTTTTAATACAACAGCCGAAAGTTGCAGGTTTAGGGGCCGGACAGAGATGATACACAGCTGTTTATCCATACCGTCCTCTGTTTGTCGGGAACAACGACAAACATATCGAATTTGGCGATATCGATGAAATTTTCAACGACGGAAAGATCCTCTGCGGGTACAAAAGCGGACTTTGCGGCCGCATCTCCGAGTCGCAGGAGGGTTCTGTGCTTTTGGGCCCAGGTCTGATTTACCGATGGATATCGGCAAGTTCCATTACCCGGACCTTGGAGACAGATCGAAAAAAGCGGGCGAGGAAGATCCTCGCCCGCTAATCATATTGCATTTGCCGGCGGCCAAACAAGGGGCGAGGCTTCCCTCCCCCTCTATTCCGGCCCCCTATTCCGGCCCCGATTATTTCTTGGACTCGGCCTTGGCGGCTTTGCGGTCTTTTTTGAGCATCATGTCGTAGGCGACCGGCGTGGCGACGAATACCGACGAGTAGGTACCTACCAGCTGACCGATGATCAGCGCGAAGACGAAACCGCGGATCGTGGCACCGCCGAAGATGAAGATCGCCAGCAAGGTAACCAGCGTCGTCATCGAGGTGTTGACCGTACGGGCCAGCGTGGCGCTGATGGCGTCGTTGATGTTGACCTTGAAGTCACGCTTGGGGAAGAGCGAT
>CAZHMX010000019.1:0-22800 GCA_964533725.1 uncultured Alistipes sp.
TCGTAGAGCCGCTGCGCGATCGACATGGTCTGCGAAACCGACATGCCCAGCTTGCGGCCCGCCTCCTGCTGGAGGGTCGAGGTGGTGAAGGGCGGATAGGGGAAGCGCTGGGCGGGTTTCTCCTCCGAACGCAACACCGTAAATGTGGCACCGACACAGCCCTTCAGGAAAGCCTCAGCCTCCTCACGCGTGGCGAAACGGCTCGACAGCTCGGCCTTGAAGAGACTCCCGGCGGGGTCGCCGACGGGATGGAACTGCGCCACGACGCGGAAATAGGCGGTCGAATGGAACCCGATGATCTCGCGTTCGCGCTCGACCAGGAGCCGTACCGCGACACTCTGCACGCGGCCCGCCGACAACGACGGCCGCACCTTCTTCCACAGCACGGGCGAAAGTTCGAAACCCACCAGACGGTCCAGCACGCGGCGGGCCTGCTGGGCGTTGACCAGGTTCATGTCCACCGTGCGCGGATGCTCGATGGCCTCCAATATGGCGCGTTTCGTAATTTCATGAAAGACAATGCGTTTTGTCTTGTCGACCGGGAGCCCGAGCACTTCGGCCAGGTGCCATGCGATGGCCTCTCCTTCGCGGTCTTCATCGGAAGCCAACCAGACGGTCTTGTCCTTGGCCAGCCGTGACAGTTCGTCGACGACCTTGCGTTTGTCGGACGGGATTTCGTAGACCGGCTCGAATCCCCGGTCGATGCTGATGCCGAGGTCCTTTTTGGCCAGATCGCGGATGTGTCCGAAACTCGATTTGACCATATAGTCCTTTCCGAGGAACTTTTCGATAGTCTTGGCCTTGGCCGGCGACTCGACGATAACTAAATTCTCCTGCATGGGTAAAACTCTTCTTATATTATACGCGAAACCCCGGTTACAAAACCCGGGTCGCGCACAAAATCATCTTCGTCAATCACTTTTTCTTGGGGCTGACCATCACGTAGGCCAGCTCGAATTTCATCGGCACTCCGTTCTCGCCGCCGTCCATTCCCTGCACCGAGGCATATTCGGAGGTGTTGTACTGCCCCGCTTCGGGCGCCACATAGATCGTCGGCACGGGCTTCTCCTCGAGCTTGCCCTCCTTCCACGCGCAGTAGGCGTTCCACTGCAGTTGCAGCCAGTCCTTGACGTCCATCGTGTAACAGCCCCAGCTGCGGTTCAGATAGCCGCCGTAGGGCAGCGTGTAGCCCTGCTGTTCGTAGTAGACGTTGTAGTCGGCGATGGTCGTCAGCCTGTTGTAATCGGTGTAGAGTCCCAGACGCGTCAGCGAGCCGTTCAGCCAGTCGATAAACGAGGGGGTGAGCTGCAGATCCTGCCAGCGGGGCGCAGCTTCGCGGCCGTAGAAGAAGAGCGTGGCCTTGCTGAAGGCCATATCCGTAAAACGGATCCCCGATTCGGCGGCCTCCTGCTCCAGAAGCCCCTCCAGCTGTTCGAAGAGCGATTCGGTCAGCGTCACACGGCCCACCACGCCGCTCATGCCCTCGACAAACAGCGCGCCGCTGGGCGTGGTGCTGTTGCCCTGGTCGTCAAACTGAAACTCGCCCAGGAGCGTCCCCGTATAGTCGTGATGGAAGGTGTTGATCGACTGGTTGCCGTATTTGTCGTACTTTTCGCTGCCGGTCTCGTAATAGAAATAATAGGTGGCGGCCGTGGTATCGCGAATCAGCGCAGGGTCGATCTCGCTGCGGTTACGCCCGTGCAGCACTAAACCCGACTCGTCGAGCTGGAAGCTGACCATACTGCCCTTCGCATCGGCGGGCAGGGCGGCCGGCCGGATGTAGATGCCCTTGAACTGACGAAGCCACTCGGCCTGGTCGCCGATGATCTCCTTGGTGATCCCGCCCGTCTGGAGCATCAGCCGGCTGATCAGCTCGCGGCCGCGGGCCGTGGGATGCAGCGTGACGGCCGACGAGGTGGTGTAGACACCGCGCTCCTGGTCGGGGAAGTCGAACGTAAACGAGGGCTCGGACTCCAAATAGGGCTCGATGTTGAAGCTGCCGTAGAAGACCGAGTCCGTCGACTGGGTGAGGAACGAGTCGTCCCGGACCTCGAAGATCTCGTAACGCAGCTTGCGGGTGGTGTCGCCGCCGACCTGGGTGACGGCCATGATCAGCTCGATGGAGTCGAAGATGGGTCTGAAGCCGAAAGAGGTGTCGGCCGGCGCGCCGATCCACTTGTATTGCGTAAACAGACCCGCCTGGCGCAGACCGAAGGTGTCGCGGTTGATGGTCGCACCGATCGTGCTCGTCTCGAGGTTGGACGTAGGGATCGAATCGGCGCGGAAGAGTCCGGTTTCGAAGCAGCCGCGCAGGGTGGCGGTGCGGAGTTTCATCTCCTGGTTGTTGGGCACGAATTCCGACCCCAGCGTATCGTCCACCTGCTGGCATCCGGGGATGAAGGCCCAAACCAGTGCGGCCGTCAGGAGGATCTCCGCGAGTCGTTTAATGCTGAATAGCTTCATAGAATTGGTTGTATTGATCGAAAACACCGGCGTCCTGCGGATCGGCCTCCATGGAGGGTTTTCCGCTTTCGGCCACTATGTCGCGCACGGCCTGGCTGACCTTGTCGGAGGCAAACACCACACCGTCGGCATAGTTCATAACGAAACGGCAGAGATTTTCGTATGTAGGATCGTCGAGAACCGACAAATTTTCATCTTCGACCCCTTCGGCGGCGATTTTCTGTTTCAGTTCGGGGTCGACGGGCTGCGCGAAGGCGTCGTCGTAGAGCGACACCACGATCTTCAGGTTGCGGAAGATGGGGTCGTCGGCGAAGACTTTGCGCAGATAGATCGGCGCGATGGAGGAGATCCAGCCGTGACAGTGGACGATCGAGGGGGCCCAGCGCAGTTTCTTGACGGTCTCCAGCACGCCGCGGGCGAAGAAGATGGCCCGTTCGTCATTGTCCGCGAACGGCTGCTGCAGTTCGTCGCAGAGGAGGGATTTGCGGGAGAAGAAGTCGTCGTTGTCGATGAAGTAGATCTGGATCCGGATCGAGGGGATGGAGGCGACCTTGATGATCAACTGATGGTCGTTATCGTTGATAATAAGGTTCATACCCGAAAGTCGGATCACTTCATGGAGTTGGTGCCGGCGTTCGTTGATGGAGCCGTAACGGGGCATGAAGGTACGGGTTTCGTTGCCCCGTTCCTGCATAGCCTGCAAGAGTGCCCGACAGTGTTCGCTCTGTTCGTTGTCCGGCACATAAGGAGAGATCTCCTGACAGATGTACAATATTTTATTCGACATCCTCTTCGGTTCTTTTACAATACCGTTCGTTCATATTCCGCCATCCGCTCACCCGTCAGGCGCCATTTTTCCGAAAGGTCGTTAATTTTTTGCAAAGATAGTATTTTTTTCTGAATATCTGCCCCTTCTTGCCCAAATATCGTTCGGACACCACGTTGTCTGCATGGCCGGCCCGGGCTCTCCATGCACCCTCGCGGCTGACAGGACTTTAGTGGCCGGAATAGGAACTCTTCAGAAGAGCCATCATCTCCCGACCGTGTTCAAGAGCAATATCCACAGACCAGCAGTCCCCGTTTTTAAGGGCCAAATCGTACATGACAAGCAACTTGATGCTTTGCAGCTGACGCCGGTCTATCTGTTCCTTGATTCTTGCCCTTTTCAAGTTCTCGTTGTCGTGTCTTTGCTCGGAGTTGAAGCCGGCGGAGATCAAGGCCAAATTGCCCAGCGTATGAATGGGTTCGGCGATCCCCCCGTACGCATCGGGCCACACTTCATTGCGGGACTCATCCTGCGGATGCAGGTGTTCGACCGACCGGTTTGAACTGAAAGTGAACTCTTTCACTAAATCACGGTACTCTTCGGACAGCGATTTATCCCCCTGTACGGCATAGCGTTCCCACAGCAGATAGTCGAGTCTTTGAAAAAAATAGACCGAAGCGGACTCGTGATACCTCAACATCCCGACGGCCGGGCAACCGTGCGACGGGATACTGTCGTCGATGTTTCTGATCTCGGCAAACAATTCGCCGGGAGCGGGTGCTGCTCCCGATTGCTCGAAGCGCGCCATAATCCATTCGACCAAAGGCGTCAGCCATAAGTGCATCTCGCCGCCGGCATAGAGCATCGACTGGTATTGGCGGAGCCTGGAAACCTCCTTGTCGGTTTCGCTTTTGCCCATATTGAGCATATAGCGGTTACGCTGGCCCTCTTTCGCAATCCGTATGACGAATCGGTCCAGGATCAGCCGACAGACGAACAGATTTTTGTAGAAAACGGGAATCCTGTCCTGGGGGAGGTCGCGGAACCGCACCTCCAGTTTTGACCTGTTGTAAGGTTTCGGCTGTGACTGCCCCTGTTCCTCCTGCTCCTGCCTCGTCGTTATATCGAGGGCCAGCAGCAACAGCTCTTCAAAATCGACGATCGATGAACTTTCATAAACGATCTCCCTGCCGAGCGGAACCTCCGCCGAAGGTTTGATCTGTTCGACGGTCAAGACATTTTGCATATCGATACTCGAGGAGAACTCCTTCGACAGCGCAGCCAGCGTCTTTTCACCGCGCAACACCTGCCGGATATAACAGTCGATTTCATCGGCCGACACCTCCTCCTCGCAGAATACCGGTTTGTGAAGTTTCTCGGCAAGGTTCCAGATGTTGTTCAGCGAGGCCTTGTCCTCGGCGGCATCCGCCCGGGAGAGAAGGTCGACCTTCAACTTCTCGTGTTGTTCGAGACTCCGGCCCGAAGAGTTCATCGCCTCGAAATATTTGTTCAGTTTCCTTGGCTGCTCTTTGTAGCAGGAGGGCAGTTTGTAAACGAAGAAGGTCAATATGTCGAAAATCTTTTCCGCATAGACCTCTTTCCCGATCCCGTAGTCCGCCAATTCGGCGTCGAGAAACTCGCGGATTATTCTGCAACCGTCCTTGATGCGTTCGTTCACCGGTCCGTCGCAGTCTTCCCTGCGGTCGATCAGCGATTCAAGATAGCGTCTGTCTTCCGGACGCGCGGAAAAAGCGAGTCGCTGCTTTGTGGCGAATCTCTCCCACTCCGGATAGTGATCCCGAAGTACGATCCCGAGCAACAGGAGGGTGGTAAATCGCTGCTGTCCGTCGATCAGGTCGATCGGGTCGGATTCGTTTCCGGTCATCATGCCGATATAATACGGCGTGTTTTTGCCGCACCGGATATGGCTTGCAAGATCATGCAGCAAACCTTTCAATTGCCGTTCCGACCATTCGAACAGCCGCTGGTAGAGAGGAATGTTGAATCTGAGAGCGGGAACTTCGTTTACGATAATTCGCGGAGTTAATGGTTCTATGTTATTGAATTCCATGACAATCGTATATTATTTTCCTGATAGGCTCGTCAGCAAACCGATGGCGTCTGAAGAGTTCGCGATACATTTCTTTGGTTCGGTCGGCATATCTTTTTCTAATTCCCTCCGCTCCCAGTTCGATGCCGTCCTGCAAAACCGGCCCGATCAGATCCGCCAGGAAGAAGGTGGGAGAGGTCGCCTGATTGAGCATCATCACGATCCGGCTCTCGGCCACGAACTGCTCGATCTTGTCGCGCAAGGCCCGTTTGCACGCATGACGGTGCCGCGACACGGCCGTCGTGATCACGAAAAGCGCTTCGGCAAGGTATTGTTGTCCGAACTTCAGAAAATAGCCGAACAACAACGCGTCGATCATCTCCGCATATCGCCAGTGGCTCTCGGCCGAGAGCCAGGCTTCCAGAAGCGTATGTTCGGGTTGCGCGATGAATTGCTCGTACCGCTCGGTCATTTTCTGGGCGAAAGCAAAGAAATGTTGCCCGCCCTGGATCTTTTCGTAAAAGTCGAACCGTTCGCCAAACGGCGGAATATCCTCGATCGTCGGGGAGGCTGCATACTCATCCCGGACCCTGTATTTGCGTTCGACGAGCGGCAATCCGCAAAGCCACCGGCGCAGATGCAGCACATGACGGCCGAGTGCATGGTCCAGATTCGATTCCCCGCGTGCATCGGCCCGGGTCAGTGCATCCCACCGTTTGGCCAGATGCAGCTGTTGGGCCGTCGATTCGATGTATCGGAGGTGGTGGGCCTTGAGCAGATTGTAATCGGAGAGCGGTTTCCCTTTGGAGTTGGCGTTGGAAAAGAAGGTGTAAGACAGTTCGAATTCGGAGGAATCTATGACCAGCACCGAAAACCGGAGGTTGTTCAGAACATGTTCGGCAAGCCGGTTTTTGCTCTCTTCGTCTCCGCCCCGCCCGAAATTCGACACAAAACGTTTGCACAGATATTTGTTGAAGGCTATATAGTTGCGTGCCTCGTCGGACTCAAACCGTGCATTGACAAGCGGCAATCTACCCTTGTAATCCAACTGTTCAAGAAGCAGCGTCAGGGTGACCAAACGTTGCTGTCCGTCCACAATATCGAATCGGTTGTCCCGGCTTCTGTGAAGAATTACGGAACCGAGATGGATCACCGAACCATCCGGCTGACGGATCTCCCTGAGCAAATCATCGACATTCTTTTTCGTCCAGCAATAGATGCGCTGATAGGACGGAATGGCGAGCGGCGCATCCATGAGCGCAGAGAGCGCAACATCGCCCAGCAATACGACCTCGCGGGCTTTGCCGCCGGCCTTCATCCGGTCGAGAAAGTCTGCCAGATCGGAGGTGGGTTCTTCCCGATCGGCAAAACACTTAAATTCCTGTTCTGTCATGGTCGTACCTTGTTTGGGCGTTTCGCCCCCGAACTTCCGCATCGGCGCAGAAGCAATGGCGATAGCCGGTCTTGCGCACCACGGATTGTCTTTTATCCTGTATTAACCCGCAGCCTCCGTGCTCCGCGCGCGCTGTTCGCCGGTCCGCAGCAAAGCGCCGGTTCGGCGGCAGTCGTCGCCACGAAACCCGCAGCCGCGAATGTTTCCATACACAAATTTACGGATTTATTTTGTGATTGGCAATTACCGCCAACTACTATTTTGCAGTTGAACCATTAACAGCCCGATTTTTACACTTCATTCGCCAGCGGCTTGAAACGACTGCGCTTCTCGGGCCAATGGTTTGGCCCAGCCGCGCGGGCGAACCCGAACAAAAAGGAGGGGGGCATATGAACCGACAAAAAAATCGGTTCCGCCCGTGAATGGGAGGAACCGATTTTGGGAGAAACTCCGGGAGGAATTATTTGGCCTCCTCGGCGCTCTTCTCGGCGCAGTCGGCGCACTTCTCGGTGCACTCGCACTTCTCGCCCTCTTTGCAGCACTCGGTGCACTCTTCACCCTCCTTGCAGCACTCACCGGCCTCCTCTACGACCTCGGTTGCTACCTCGGCGGCCTCGTCGGTTGCAGGAGCGCTCTTCTGTGCGTTACCGCAGCTGGCAAATGCAAAAGCGGCGGCAACAACCATCAACGTGTAAATCTTCTTCATAACCTTAAAGTTTAGTTTTGTTTAACGCCGCAAAAATACATATTCGCAAGAAGATTATCAAGAAAATTTGTTAATTTTTTGCACTTCTTTAATTATTTTCCCGCTTTTCGGCCTCAGCAGGAGATGAAGGAGGTGCAATATCGACTTTTTCGGTCAAATCGGCCAGTGTCAGCTGCTCCTGCACGATAATCGCCGTAGGGAAATGGGGGCGCACCCGCTCGAAAAGCATCGTGGCATCTTCGAGCGAAAGGCAGTTCCCGACACGCACCTTGAAATAGGGTTCCTCGTAACTCTTGTAGATCCGGACCGAAGGGAAGAGTTCGCCAAAGCGTGCGGCGGCCGCCTCCATCCCCTCGCGTGCGGTGACCGAGTTGTCGAAATAGATGCCCACACGCCAGCCGCGGACCTTGCTCAACGCGGGGCGTTCGGCAGCGGCTACGGCCTGCGCGGCATCGCCCCACTCGCTCGTTGTGACCATGGCACGGCGTTCGGGGCGCTCGGGATCGGTGACCACGGGACGGGCGAGCATATCGCGAAAAGCCGCCAGCGATTGTGCCGAAAGGGTCGGCACGGCGGCGCAAAGCATCATAAACGTAAGAAGTATGCGCATAAATCAAGGGTTTGACACGGCGAAGATACGAAGAATTTCCCGAACAGGCACCCTTCCCGTCGAAATTTTTCGTCCGCCCATGCCCGCGCCCACACGTGCCGAGACATCGGCCTCCATATCGTCGGTCTCGCCGCGGGTCAGCCGTTCGATCAAAAGGTGCAGGGCCGCAGGATCGTCGGTGAGGAGTTTCCAGCGGCTCGACAGCGCATAGGTGCCGTGTGCGCGAAGGATCACCTTGCCGCGCAATTCGGCATCGCCCACGTGCACACCTTTATAATATAGCGACACGGTGGCCTCGCGCACCACATAGCGCCAGCCGCCGGCGTTCCGGACCGTCAGCTTCAGGTCGCAGCCCACCGAGCCGTGCATCACGGGCGCTTCGGCCTGCAGCACCTCCACCCCGGCACCCAAACGGCCGCACGAGCCGAGCGGCAGGGTCATCAAAAGGAGCGTCAAGAGACGGATTCGAAAGGTTTTCATCGCGTGCCGATATAGAGGTGAGCTATTCCGAAGGATTTCGAGACGGCGCGGCAGTCGTGCAGGCCCGCCTCCTCCATGGCGCGGACCACGCGGGCGGGCGACATAAAGGCCTCGACCGAGGCGGGCAGGTAGTTGTAGGCGCCGCGTTCGTGCGACAGGGCGCCGCCCACAGCGGGCATCACACGGCGCGAATACCAGCCGTAGAGGCTGCGGATCAAGGGGTTGCGCGGCGTCGACAGCTCCAGGATCAGGAGCCGGCCGCCCGGGCGCAACGGCTCGGCCAGGACACGGATACCGGCGGCCGGGTCGTCGAAATTGCGCACGCCGAACGAGACCGTGACGGCGTCGAAACATTCCTCCTTCGCCACGGGGAGCGCCTCGACGCAGCCGGCGCGCAGCTCCACCCGTTCGCCCAGACCCGCGCGATCGATCTTGCGGCGGGCCACTTCGAGCATTCCTTCCGAGATGTCGACCCCCACCACGCGGCAGCCTTCGATCCTGCGGGCCAGCGCTATGGCCTGGTCGCCCGTGCCGGTGGCCACGTCGAGGAGCCGTTCGGGGCGGATTTCGGCGGCATGGCGCACGGCCGAACGGCGCCACAGCCGGTCGATACCGAGCGACAGGAGGTGGTTGAGCCGGTCGTACGAAGGGGCGATCCGGTCGAACATCCGTCCGATCGAGCGGCTGCGCGGCGAGAGTTTTTCAGCGGTTTGGTTTTGCGGTTCCATAACGTTAAGTTTATTCCGCGCGAATGGCTTCGGCGGGTTTGACCGTAGAGACCACCCAGGCGGGCAGCAGCATCAGCAGCACGATGACCGCCACGGCACCGGCATTGAGCGCGAGCCACCAGCTCCATTCCAAAGCCACGGGAACTTCGCTGAGCAGGTAACTCGAGGCGTCGAGCGTGAGGAGATGGAAATGTTTTTGCAGCAGACACAGCCCAAGGCCCGCGACATTGCCCCACAGCACGCCGCGCAGCACGATAAAGGCCCCGCGCCAGAGAAAGATCTGCCGCAAGGCGCCGTCGGTCATTCCCGCGGCCTTCAGCAGACCGATCATCCGCGTGCGTTCCAACACACTGATAAGCAACACGGTAGCCATATTGAAAAAGGCCACCACCAACATGATGATGATCACCACCGCGGCGTTGACGTCGTGCGTCGAGAGCCAGTCGAACAGTTGCGGATAGAGTCTGCGGACATCGAGCGCCAGCAGATTCTCGCAGTCGTCCAGCTCGGCACAGATCAGCGCGTCGTTCAGCTCCTCGGCAAAAGCCTCGGCGCGGTCGAAGTCGGTTGTGCGGATCTCGTAACCGGTGATCAGGTCGGCCTCCCAGCGCGACAGGCGCTGCACGTTGCGCAGGTCCGTCAGCAGGAGCATGCGGTCGATCTCCTCCATCCCCGAGTCGTAGATGCCCGTCACCTTGAAGCGGTCGCGGCGCGGCGTACCCTGCGTGTCGGCAAAGATCATCTCCACCTTGTCGCCCACCCCGATACGCAGCCGGTCGGCCACCACACGCGAGAGCAGGAGGTCCTTGGTCCGCACCGAATCCCCCACGCGAGGCAGGCTGCCCGCCACCAGGCGGCCGGCCAGGAAACCGAAGTCGTACGACGCGTCGACGCCCTTGAGCTGCACCCCCCCGATCCCCTCGTCCGTGCGCAAAATGCCCGCCTTGGTGGCATAAGGCGCTGCGGAGACGATCCAGGGGCGCGAGGCCAGAATCGAGTCCAGGGCCGCGAGGCGCCGCACGGGTTCGGCCTCCACGGTGTTGAAACTGCGCAGGTCGGCCAGCGTGATGTGCGCGACCAGCCCCGTGGTCTTGCCGACGATCTCGCGCTTGAAGCCCATGATGACGGCCAGCGTGATGATCATCACCGCAATACTCAACGCCACGGCGGGGATGGCGACATGCACCATCATCCCCGAGCGCCGGTCCTCCGAAGGCCGCGCGATGCGTTTGGCGATAAAAAACGGCAGATTCACAGTTCTTGTTTTAGGTCCGAAAAACGGTGCCGTTCCCCGAAATAGGGGTCCGATGTGAGATTTTCGGCTTATTTTATGCAAAGTAACACAAAATTTCTTATTTTTGCTCCAAATATCGCACACAAAAGCCAACAAAAACGAAAAAACGATGTTTATTCCATTTCTGACCTCCTACGAAACGGTCCAAAACGGAGCCGCAGTATTCCATTACAACAACGGATATTTCCTCCTCATCCTCGTGATCGGCGCCTTAGGCTGGTATGTCCAGCACCGCCTGCAGAGCGTCTTCGAACGCTACTCGAAAGAGGCCTTCCCCGGCGGGCTGACCGGTGCCCAGGTAGCCGAAAAAATGTTGCGCGAAAACAACGTCCACAACGTCCGTATCACCCATGTGAGCGGCCATCTGACCGACCATTTCAACCCCGCGACCATGACCGTCAACCTGAGCGACAGCGTCTATTCGAGTTCGAGTATCGCGGCCGTGGCGGTGGCCTGCCACGAGTGCGGCCACGCCATCCAGCACGCCCGGGCCTATGCGCCGCTGGTGTTGCGCTCGCAGTTGGTGCCGATCGTGACTTTCGCCTCGTCGGCCGCCACGTGGGTTCTGATGCTCGGCATCATCCTCCTCGCCACCACCCAGAACGCCATCGTGGCGTGGATCGGCGTGGGTATGATCGGCATATCGGCCCTCTTCTCGATCGTCACGCTGCCTGTCGAATACAACGCCTCGGCACGCGCCCTGACCTGGATGAAGGCGAGCCGCACGCTGCAGGGCGCACAGCTCGACCACGCCGAAGAGGCCCTGCGCTGGGCCGCCCGCACCTATCTGGTGGCCGCCATCAGCGCCGTCGCCACGGTGATCTACTACGTCTTCCTGATCTTCGGCCGTCGCCGTGACTAACCGTGGCTAAACCCGATTATACGCGCCGCTGCACGACCGCCCCGCTGTGGGTGGTCGCCGTGCTCGTCGTGGTCAGCCTGGTGCCCGCGTGGAGCGTGGGCGGGGTACGGCTGCGCCGGGCCAACATCCTCTCCGAAGTGGTGCGCTACGAGGCCGACGCGCACAGCGCGGAGACGGAACTCCCCTACGACGAGGCGGAGTTCGAGATCGATCTGGAGGCCATCTCCGAACAGGTGGCCGCCGTGCAGGAGCAGTTCACGGCCGCCGAAAGCGACCCCGGGAATACCCCCGCCGCCGACTCCACCGCCACAGAGACCTGCTACGTCTGGGATCTCGACGGCCACGCCCTCCCCGACGAGGACAGCGGGTGCACCACGGCCGAAGAAAACAGCGACACGCCCAAAGAGGACATCGGCGCCCCCGAAGAGCGCCTCTGCCTCCCCGACGAGGAGCAGCGGATCACGCCGATCGAGGATTTCGACTCCACGGGCTGCAGTCCGATGGAGCGGCTCTATGAAAAATGCACCCGTTACGGCACCAGGGTGCGCATCGCCTTCCTGGGCGACTCGTTTGTCGAGGGCGACATCCTGACGGCCGACCTGCGCGAACAGTTGCAGGAGCGCTTCGGCGGCTGCGGCTGCGGTTTCGCCCCCGCCGCCTCGCCGCTGACGGGATTCCGCCGCACGGTCAAGACCGCCTCGCGCGGCTGGTCCTCCTACAACATCATGCAACGCCGCACCACACCGGCCGACCTCGCCGCCAGCCACATCGTGTCGGGTTGGGTCTGCCGGCCCGAGCGGGGCGCCTCGACGCGCTGGGAGTGCACCGCCGCCCGGCACTGCATCGACTCCTGCCGGGAGGCCAACCTGCTCTTCGTGAGCCGCGTGGAGAGTCGCGTGGAGGTTACGGTCAACGACTCGCTCTGCCGCACCTTCACCGTGACTCCGGCCGAAGTGCTGCGCTGCATCTCGGTGCGCGGCACGATCCGCTCCGTCGAGATGAAGGTGCTCGAGGGGCAGTCGGGATTCATCGGCTACGGCGCGCAACTGGGCGGCGACGGCGTGGTGGTGGACAACTTCTCGATCCGCAGCAACAACGGCCAGGCGATGTTCTGGAGCGACGCGGCACTGAACGCGCAACTGGACCACGAAGTGGGCGGCTACGATCTGGTGATCCTACAGTACGGTCTGAATATCATGCAAAACGGCGTCGACCACTACACCAACTACGCCACCCAGCTGGGCAAGATGATCGCCTACGTGCGGCGTTGTTTCCCCCGGGCGGCGGTCCTGGTACTGGGAGTCAGCGACCGTTCGACCCGTTCGGCCGAGGGCGGTTTCGTCCCGATGCAGGCGGCCCGGGGGCTGACGCAATACCAGCGCGGGGCGGCCCGAACCGCCGGCGCGGCCTTCTGGAGCACCTACGACGCCATGCAGGAGCTGGGCGGCATGGCCCGCTTTGTCGAGCAGGGCTGGGCCGGAAAGGATTACACCCACATCAACTATGCCGGCGGCCGCGAGGTGGCCACGGCGCTCTGTCGGGCCCTCTGCCGCGAGGTCTGCCGCAAACAGCAGGAGTTGCAGGCGCAAAGGGCCGAGGAGCTGAACCGGCAGCTGCCCGAGGTGCAGTTGCCCCCGCTCCCGCTCTCCGAATCGGCGGAACATCCCGACCTGTCGGTCCGCCACGAGGTGCGGCCCGATTCCTTGGCCCTGCCCGCAGGAGATCCCGGCCCGTCGGCCCTGCCTGCCGAGCGGCCCGACTCTTCCGCCCTGCCCGAAACCGCAGCGCTCACCGATCCCCCGGCCCTGCCTGCAACGCATCCCGGACCGGCCGGCCAGGCCGAAACGGAACCACTGACCGAAGCTATCCGATGACACTCCTCACCATAGGCGAACTCTTCGAGCGGGCGGTCGCCACGCTGCGTTACGACCCGACAAGTCCGATGATCTTCAGCAGCGGCGTATTCCTCTTTCTGTTCGCCGCCTTCATGTTGATCTACGGGCGGTTGCGGCGTGCGCTGTATGCCCGGATGATCTACGTGGTGGCCTTCTCGCTCTATTTCTACTACAAATCGAGCGGGCTCTACTTCGTGCTGCTCCTCCTGGCGGCGGCGAGCGACTGGTTGCTGGCGCAGGGAATCCACCACGCACGCCGGCAGTGGCTCCGACGGCTCCTCGTGACGCTGAGCGTCGCCGTCAACCTCGGGATGCTGGGGTATTTCAAATACACGAATTTCCTGATCGAGAGCCTCAACGGGCTGCTGGGCGAGGGATTTCTGAGTTTCCAGAACATCTTTCTGCCCGTCGGCATCTCGTTTTTCGTCTTCCAGTCGATGAGCTACACGATCGACATCTACCGCCGTCAGCTCCGGCCGCTGAACAATCCGTTGGAGTATCTCTTCTACCTCTCGTTCTTCCCGCAGCTGGTGGCCGGCCCGATCGTCCGCGCCAGCGACTTCATCCCCCAGATCCGCCGCAATCCGCTGACCATCACCCCGGAGATGTTCGGGTCGGGCGTCTTTCTGATTCTGACGGGACTTTTCAAGAAGGCCGTCATCTCGGATTTTATCGCGCTGAACTTCGTCGACCGGATCTTCGACGAGCCGTTGCTCTACACGGGGTTCGAGTGTCTGGCGGGCATCTACGGCTACGCGCTGCAGATCTATTGCGACTTCTCGGGCTATTCGGATATGGCCATCGGCATCGCGCTGCTGATGGGCTTCCGCTTCCCGCGCAACTTCAACGCCCCCTACAAATCGGCCACCATCACCGAATTCTGGCGCCGCTGGCATATCTCGCTCTCGTCGTGGCTGCGCGACTACCTCTACATCTCGCTGGGCGGCAACCGCAAAGGACGCCTCCGCACCTATATCAACCTCTTGATCACGATGGTCCTGGGCGGTCTGTGGCACGGCGCGGCCCTGCGGTTCGTGCTGTGGGGGACGCTGCACGGCGTGGCGCTGGCCCTGCACAAGGCGTGGCTTGCGACCGTGCCGCGGGCCAAGGCCGAAGGCAAGCAGATGAACCCCGTGAGCCGGTTCTTCGGCCTTGTGCTGACGTTCCACATCGTCTGCCTCGGCTGGCTGCTCTTCCGCGCCGGCTCGATGGCCGACGTGGGGGTCATGCTCCACCGCATCGTCTACGACTTCAGCCTGCAAACCGTGCCGCAAGCCGTCGAGGGGTACCGTACGGTGCTGCTCATGATCGGCGCGGGCTACGTGCTGCACTGGCTGCCCGCACGGCTGACGGAACTCGCACGCCGCGCCGTCGTCGCCGCACCCATGGCCGTGCAGATTGCGCTCACGGTGGGGATGATCTGGTGTGTGATGCAGATCAAATCCAGCGAGATACAACCCTTTATATATTTTCAATTTTAACCCGACACCATGTATACCTTCGATCACGATCTGTTTCTTCGGCTCAACTTCGACGGCGGCCCCGTGATGGACGCCTGTATGACCGCCTTTTCGGGCATCGCCGTCTGGGTGCCGCTCTATGTGCTGACCCTGTGGCTGATCCACCGCCGTTACGGCTGGCGCGGCATTCTGGTCTTTCTGATCGCCGTGGCCATCGTGGTCGGACTCTCCGACATCCTCTCCAGCGCCCCCAAGGGACGCGGGATGCTCAAGGCCCTGCTGCCCGACGACTTCGTACAGCGGCCCCGGCCGATGTATACCCCCGTGCTGGAGGGGCTGAACATCACGCCCGACTCGCTGCGGCTGCTCCGGCGCGCCGCCGTGCCGATGGAGTGGCAGGTGCATGCCCTCCGCCTGGGCGGAATGTACGGCACGGTGTCGAGCCATGCCGCCAACCACGTCGCCATCGCCGTGCTGTCGTGCGGCGTGGTGCAGAAACGGTGGTTCTCGGTCCTGATGGTGCTGTATGTGGCCGCCGTGTGCTATTCGCGCATCTATCTGGCGATGCACTTCCCGATGGATCTCTTCTGGGGTGCGCTGATCGGCCTGGTGCTGGGATCGATCGCCGTGTGGGAGCTGCACCGCTCGTTAAGGACACGGAACCGCGCATGATCCGGATCGTCATCGACAGCGCCATCCCGATGATCCGGGGCGTGCTGGAGCCCTGGGCCGAGGTGGTCTACCGTCCCGGACAGGATTTTACGGCGGCCGAGGTTCACGACGCCGACGCCCTGGTCATCCGCACCCGCACGCGTTGCGACGAGGCGCTGCTGCGGGGGTCGCGCGTGCGGCTGATCGCCACAGCCACCATCGGATTCGACCACATCGACCTCGACTATTGCCGTCGCGCGGGGATCCGGGTGGCGACGGCCGCCGGCTGCAATGCCCGCGGGGTGTTGCAATGGATGGCCGCCGCGCTGGCGCTGCTCTCGGAACGCGAGGGGTGGCAGCCGAGCGAACGGACGATCGGCATCGTCGGCGTGGGTCATGTCGGCTCGCTGGTCGAGCGGTATGCCCGCGCCTGGGGCTTCGGCGTGTTGCGCTGCGACCCGCCGCGGGCCGAACGCGAGGGGGGCGACTTCCTGCCGCTGGCCGAGGTGGCCGCACAGAGCGATATCCTGACCTTCCACACCCCGCTCGACCCGACGACCCGCCATCTCTGCGACCGGGCATTGCTCGCCACGCTCCGTCCCGGCGCCGTGGTGATCAACTGTTCGCGCGGCCCCGTGGTCGACGGCCGGGGGCTTTTGGAAAGCGGCCGCCGGTACCTTTTGGATGTCTGGGAGGAGGAGCCGCACCCCGACCCCGCGCTGCTGGCGCACGCCACGGTCGCCACACCGCATATTGCCGGCTACTCGCTGCAAGGCAAGGCCAACGCCACCGCGATGTCGGTGCAGGCCGTCGCCGAGACCTTCTCGCTGCCGCTTGCCGGATGGTATCCCGCGGAAGTCACCCCCGCCCGTCCGCGTCCGATCGGCTGGGAAGAGCTTCGCCGCACCATCGTCCGCTATTGCGACCTCGCCGCCGAGACCCGCACCCTCCAGGCCGACCCCGAGGCATTCGAGACCCTGCGCGACCAGTACCGCTATCGCCCCGAATATTTTTAGGAAGCGGGGCAGTCTCCGCCGTATCCGGTTTCACTTCCCGTTTCGAGTCCGTTTCCGCTTGCGATTCGGCCGGTTACCGGCTGAGCCGTTGCGCCAAAGCCTCGCCGTTGGCGCGGGCCGTGTGCAGGTCCGACGGGAAACGGGACTCGCGCACCGACCTCTTGTGTTCGGGCGAGAAGACCTCCACGCGGTAGCGGGCGTAATCGTCGAACTGGCAGGTGTCCCAAACCGTCTGGCGGACCGGCATGACCCCCGTAACGTGCGCGATAAACCCCTCCGCACGGTCGAGGGCCTGCGGGATCTGCAACTGCGCGGCCTGCTCCTGCGTGGCGTTCATGGTGTAGACCGTAAAGAGGGGGATCCGGCGCTCCCACAGACTGCGGTACCCCGCCTCGTAGGTGGAAAACGGAAAGAGCCAGCGCTCGAGAAACGATTGCAGCGCTCCCGTGACGGAGGCGAAATAGACCGGCGAACCGATCAGCACGGCATCCGCCTCCCGCAGGCGGTCCAAGACCTCGGTCAGGCCGTCGCGCACGGCACAGCGGCCGTAACTCCTGCCGTCGCGGAGTTTGCACGCGAAACAGCTCCGGCAACCCGTATAAGAAAGGTCGTAAAGGTCGGTCCGCCGGACCGTGTTCGTGTTCGTGTTCGTGCCGGAGGCGGTAAAACCGTCGGCGAAGGCCTCCAGAAGCCGGGCCGTGTTGCCCTTTCTGCAGGGCGACGCATTAATCATCAGAAGTTCCATACGCTTTTTTTTCGCAAAGTTAGCGGAAAATGGTTAACTTTGCCGATACTTACCTGACAGTAAGAGACTTACCCTTTGGTTAGCAACCACACAAAGAGACAATTGAGATGAAACGTTTTGTCCGGAAATTCGACAGCGGCTACTGCCCGGGGACGATTATCCTCGAACTGGTCGCCAGCAAATGGTCTTTGATCCTCCTGCAACATATCGGGACGGCGGGCCGCACACGGTTCAACGACCTGTTCCGGGGAATCCCCCGGATCTCGGAAAAGGTGCTGGCGCAGACACTCGACCTCCTGGAACGGGACGGTTTGATCGACAAGCGGGTCTATGTGGAGGCGCCGCCGCACACCGAATACGCCGTAACCCCTCTGGGTCAGACGCTCCTGCCGCTACTCGACCGTCTCAAAGCGTGGTGCGACGACCACAAAGAGGAGATCCTGGCCCGCCGCGAACAATGGGACCGGCGCCGCCCGTAAAACCCGCCCTCCCCGCCGCCCGGATCCGCACCGTCCTCCCCGGGACTCTCCCTGAACTCCCCCTGCACACCTCCTGCACGCTCCCTGCACGCGCTGGATTTGCCCCCCTCCGCGCGCTTCGGATCCCCGCGCGCCGCAAGTTCTGCCGGACCCGGTTTCGGGATTTCGGAAAAAAGTCGTAACTTCGCACACAAGAAAAACGGCTCCTGCTATGAAACAACCCGCTCCCAAGTCCCCCTTCTTTACGCCCCTGCGGCCCCGATCCCCCCGGGGCCTGCGATTCCTGCGGATCTGCCGATCGCTCCTGCTCCTCGCATTCATCTGCTTGGCGTGGCCGGCCGTGGCGCAAGGGTATGAATTCGAGCGGGAGATGCCGCGCTTCCTCGACCGGATCAAGGAGGAGCTGGACTATCCGATGGCCTGGGGACGAAGCCCCGTGCGGCGCTTCAGCCGCTGGCGCAAGCAGGCGCGGCAATGCGTTTTCGATGCCATGCAGGCACCGCCGCGGCGCTCCGACGCATGGCATGCCGAGGTGGTGGCCGAGGAACAGCGCGAGGGATACACCGCCCGGCGCGTGGCCTTCGACCTGACGGCCTATTCGCGCGTGGAGGCCTACCTCCTGCTCCCCGACCGGCCGGGGCCGCATCCCGCCGTCGTGCTGCTTCACGACCACGGCGGCCACTTCACCATCGGCAAGGAGAAGATGATCCGTCCGTTCGACGTCCCGGCCGAACGTTTGGCCGATGCCGACGCCTGGGCCGCAGGAGGTTACGGCGGACGGTATGTCGGCGACTTCTTGGCCGCCAACGGCTATGCCGTCATCGCCGTCGACGCCCTCTACTGGGGTGACCGCGGGCGCAAGGAGGGGGCCGACGGGAGCCGTTATGCCGACGTGGCGGGCAATATGATGATGCTGGGGCGTTCGCTCTCGGCCTTTATGCAGTGGGAGGATCTCTACACCACCGAATTTCTGGCCTCGCTGCCCGAAGTCGACCCCGCGCGGATCGGCTGCATGGGCTGGTCGATGGGCGGTTATCGGGCCTGGATGCTCGCGGCACTGACGGACCGGATCGCGGCCGGGGTGTCGGTCTGCTGGATGAACACCACCGGGGTCCAGTTTTCGTGGGAGTACGGCCGCGAACGGGGCGGATTCGCCAACATGCTCCCCGGCCTGCGCCGCTGGTTGGACTATCCGCACATCGCCTCGATCGCCTGCCCCAAACCGATGCTCTTCATCAACGGCCGGCAGGACAAACTCTTCCCCGCGACGGGCGTGGAGGAGGCCTTCCGGCAGATGCACGCCGTATGGGACGACCGCGGCGTCGGCGACCGGCTCGAGACCGAACTGTGGGAGATGCCCCACGACTGCGGCCTGCGGGTGCAGGACCGTCTGCTGGAGTTCTTCAACAGGGCCCTGCGCAAACAATAAGGCGAACCCCCGCAAGCGGAGATTCAAAAACGAAGCGCAAAGCGGATAAAACACAAAAAAACGGAATCCGCCATCGAAAAGCGGGGAATTTTTCGTAACTTCGCACCAACTGAAATTCCAACCGAAATGAAGCGACTCTTTTTGATGCTGGCCTTGGTGCTGGCCGCGGCCGTCGGGGTGAAGGCCGAAAACTACCCCTATCGCAGCGACGCGCTGTGGGTCACCACACCCGACCACGCCGACTGGATCTACAAAACGGGCGAACAGGCCCGCGTCGAGGTGCAGTTCTTCCTCTACGGCATACCGCAGGACGGACTGACCGTCACCTATGAATTGGGCGCCGACCGCATGCCCGCCGACACGAAGGGTTCCATCACCCTGAAAAACGGCCGCGCCACCATCCCCGTAGGCACGATGAAGACCCCCGGGTTCCGCGACTGCCGTCTGACCGCCAAGGTCGGCAACAAGGTCTTCCGCCACCACGTCAAGGTCGGCTTCTCGCCCGAGAAGATCGAGCCCTACACCCAAATGCCCGACGATTTCGACGACTTCTGGGCCCAAAACAAGGCCGAAGCCGCCCGCTTCCCCCTGACCTACACCCGCGAAAAAGCCCCCGAGTACTGCACCGACAAGGTCGACTGCTGGCTCATCCGGTTGCAGCTCAACTCCCTCGGTCAGGCCGTATATGCCTACCTCACGATGCCCAAAGAGGCCCGCGCAGGTCAGCATCCCGTCGTGCTCTGTCCCCCGGGTGCCGGCATCAAGACCATCAAGGAGCCCCTGCGTCACAAGTACTACGCCGAGCAGGGCTGCATCCGCATGGAGATGGAGATCCACGGACTCGACCCCCGCATGACCGCCGAAAACTTCAACGAGATCACCCGCGCCCTGAACCGCGGCAACAACGGATACATGTGCAACGGACTGGACAACCGCGACAACTTCTACATGAAGCGCGTATTCCTGGCCTGCATCCGCTGCATCGACCTGCTGACCTCGCTGCCCGAATGGGACGGCCGCAACGTCATCCTCCAGGGCGGCAGCCAGGGCGGCGCCCTCTCGATCATCACCGCAGCCCTCGACCCCCGCGTCACCGCCTGCGTGGCCAACCACCCCGCCCTCTCCGACATGGCCGGCTTCAAGGCCTCCCGCGCCGACGGCTGGCCCCACTTCTCGACCATGAACGGCATGGATACCCCCGACAAAATCCGCACCATGGCCTACTACGACGTCGTGAACTTCGCCCGCCGCCTGAAAGTCCCCTGCTTCATGACCTGGGGCTACAACGACGACGTCTGCCCCCCGACCACCTCTTACGCCGTCTATAACGTCATCACCGCACCCAAAGAGGCCCTCATCACCCCCGTCAACGAACACTGGACCTCCGAAAATACAGAATCCGGCCACCTCGACTGGATCCTGCGACACCTCCAGTAAACCGACAGCGACTGCGCTCCTTGGGCCCGTGGTCGGGCCCAGCCGCGCGGCGAACCCGAACAATCTTGGTTCGACAGCGTCTATATTTACACACCTTGTAGTTAAGGGAGAGGGAGTCTGTGAGTTTCACAGACTCCCTCTCCCTTAACTACAAGGTGTAGAGATATGCACATCGTCAAACCAATAATTGTTCGGGTTCGCCCGTCCGGCTGGGCCAAACCATTGGCCCAAGGAGGACAGTCGCTGTCGGTTCGCTACGAGAGTGCCGTATAGTGTTCGTCGATATAGCGTTGGAATGCCTCGCGGTAGTTTTCGCCGATGGGGACGTATTCGGTGTCGGAGAGATAGACGCGGCCTTTGACGTAGCCGGAGATGCGGGCGAGGTTGACGATGTAGGAGCGGTGGGTGCGCATGAAGGTGTCGCGGGGGAGGGTCGCCTCCATATTCTTAAGGCGGAACAGGGTCATCACCCGGGTGCCGTCGGCGAGGTGCAGACGGACGTATTCGCCCTCGCTCTCGATGTAGACGATATCGCTGATCTTGACGAGCGAGATCTTGTAACCGGTTTTGATCGACAGATAACCGTCGTTGCGCGGCAGGGCTTCGGAGGGCACGGAGGGGGCGGTTGCGGTCGGGGATGCGGCGTCTGCGGCGGGGCCCTGCGCGGCAGCCCCCGGGGCAAATGCCTCCCGGGCGGAGCCTCCCCCGGCGGGGGTTTCGGCGGCGGAAGCAGATACGGCGGAGGCGGACGAAACTGACGACGCCGCAGCCTCATCCGGTATCGCGGCGGCTACTGCGGCAGCGGTTTCGCGCAGCTCGTGGAGCGAGCAGGCCTTCTCTACGGCGCGGCTGAAGTCGATGAAACCGAAGGGTTTGAGCAGGTAATCCACGGCGTCGAGGCGGAAACCCTCCACGGCGTACTCCGAGTAGGCGGTGGTGAAGATCACCATCGGACGTCCGCGGTCGAGCGAACGCACGAAATCCACGCCGTTCAGATCGGGCATGTTGATATCCACGAAGATCAGATCCACGTCGTTGTCCTTCAGAAAATCGCGGGCGTCGACGGCGTTGCGGAACAGGCCGACCCGTTCCAATGCGGGGATGCGGCGGATGTAGTTGTCTAACTGCCGGACGGCCAACGGTTCGTCGTCTATGGCGATACATTTAAGCATGGAGGGTCGGGATTTTAAGGGTTACGGCGTATTGTTCGGGGTCGGAGTCGTCGATCCGCAGGTCGAAATTCTGCTCGTAGATCAGCTCCAGGCGCTTCTTGACGTTCTTGAGACCGATGCCCGGGCGCTCTTTCTGCCGTTCGGGGCGGCGGCTGTTGACGATACGGCACAGCACATACTCGCCCTCCAGCCCGACCTTCAGGTGGATGAACGAGGGACGGGAGCCGCTCACGCCGTGTTTGAAGGCGTTCTCGACGAAGACGATCAGCAACAGCGGCGGAATACGCACCCCGAGCCACTGCCGGTCGGGCATATCGACCCGTATGTCCAGGTCGTCGCTGTAGCGGATCTTCATCAGATTGATATAGTTGTTGAGGAACTGCAGGTCCTGCTGCAGCGTGATCGACCGGTGTCCCGAGTCGTAGAGCACGTAACGCATCATCTTCGACAACTCGATCACCGTGCTCTTGGCCCCCTCGGCGTCGATGTCGATCAAGGCGTGGATGTTGTTGAGCGTGTTCATGAAAAAATGGGGGTTGATCTGGTATTTCAGGTAGTCGATCTCCGCCTGCAGATTCTGATGCTCCAGCTCCTCGATATGCTGCTCGTCGCGCAACGACTGATACAACAGCTTGATCGAGGCGTTCGCACCGCACATGAACAAACCCAACAGCATGTTCCAGTGCATCGCCAGATCCGTAAACGACGCCTTGTGCAACCCCTCGTGTCCTCCGTCCGCCAGATCAAACGTGAAGTCGCTCACCTCGATAAACCCGAAAACCGCCAGCTGCAACACCAGAATCGCCCCCATATAGGGAACATAACGGTGCCTGAGCAACAACAGCGGCGCCAAAAACGAGTTGTGAACAATGAATATGAACAAATACGGCGCCTCCCGACACCACGCCCGCAAAATATTCATCAGGTCCACATGCTCCTCGTCCAACATCTTCGCATTCAATATCGGCACAAGAATTATCGCCGCCCATACCATCAAATAGAGCAGATTCTCCCCAATCTTCTGTTTCTTCAACCTTTTCATCCCCACAAAGGTAACAAATTTACAAACAATGTACAAACAACAAGGGCATATTGACAGCGTGAACCTCACGCGACTGTCCTCCTTGGGCCCGTGGTCGGGCCCAGCCGGACGGGCGAACCCGA
>CAZHMX010000020.1:0-22784 GCA_964533725.1 uncultured Alistipes sp.
GAGTTTGTCGAGCCGTCGAAGAAATACGCCGACGTCATCATCCCCGAGGGCGGCTTCAATTCCGTGGCGGTCCGCATGCTGATCCAGAACATCCGTTCCCTGATCGAGGCCCGGGACTAACCGGAGGGGACTGCGGCTGATCGGCCGGTTGGCGGAGGCTCGGGACGTATTTGCAGGACATAGTATGCCCGAACGCGTCGGCGGCCGGCATAAGGATTCATCCCCATAAAAAAAGCGTTGCGCTCTTCGGTCCCGGAAAGGGGCCTGAAGAGTGCAACGACGTATAAAGCGGACGGGAGTCCTAATAAACCTGCGTGATGGTACCGCTGTATTGTACGGAGTTGTACCAGGGGTTGCTGATGGTGAGTGTGGCGCCGCCCATTTTCTTCGAGATCTCGAAGGTGAAAGTATAGGTCGAGGCGGAGAAAAGCGAGGAGGTGAAGCTGACGTTCCAGCCCTCGGGAGTCTGCTCGGTGATGAAGTTGCCGAGATTGGAGATCGTGTAGTTGATCACGGTAAGGTAATAGGGCGGGGTATACCCTTTGACGTAGGGCAGACAGATGTCGGCCGTACCGTCCCAGAGGGTAAGCATATAGTTGGGATTGTTGATCATGCGGGTCGGTCCGGCGGGTTCGCGCTGCATCGTCTGGGGATTGAACTGGAAACTGTGTGCCAGGACGATCGAGTCGATGAACTGTTCGAAAGCGGCGAGCCGTTCGGCGCGGCGCTGTTCGCGGATTTCGCGCCGTTCGTTGCGCGAGGGAGACGATTTTTTCTGTTGCCCCGTGACGGTAGCGAAGGTGGCGACGGTAGCGGTCCCGAGCAGCAGCCCGACGATAACCGCGAAGAATGTTTTTCTCATAACGTAAAGGTTTTACGTCACGGGTAAACAAAAGATGTGCCGCGTTGTTCGTCCTCGCGCGGCACAACCGTCCTTGGGATGGAAAAATCCGCTTACTCTTTGTAAATCAACGCTACGGCCGACACCGAAATCCCCTCTTCGCGTCCCTCGAACCCGAGCCGTTCGGTCGTGGTGGCCTTCACCGAGACGCAATCCGCCGCGATGCCCATGCAGTCGGCCAACACGGCGCGCATGGCGTCGATATGAGGACGGAGTTTGGGCCGCTGCGCGCGGATGGTGCAGTCGACATTCCCGATCGAGTAGCCTTTTTCGGCAAGCAGCGCCACCGTCCGCCGCAACAGGATCTTGGAATCGATCCCCGCGAAATCGTCCGACGTGTCGGGAAAATGCAACCCGATATCGCCCAGTGCGGCGGCGCCGAGCAGTGCGTCGCAGATGGCGTGAATCGCCACATCGCCGTCCGAGTGGGCGATGCAGCCGCGCACATGTTGCAGGGGAATGCCGCCGAGCACAAGGGGCAGCCCGTCGGCCAAAGCGTGCACATCGTAACCGTGTCCGATTCTGAAATTCGTCATGGCAGTCAATTTTTCGCAAATGTAATCATTTTCGGCCGAAAAGCACCCCGCAAACCGCAAAACAATCCGCCGCCGACGAAATTTTATAGAAAACCTTTGGAAATCCGGCGATTTATTGTGAACTTTGTTAGCGCAATAACATGAACGACTCGCCATGAATCTTATGCTGAATCCCAATCCGCTGGTGCGGTTTCTCGGAAAGCGTCCCGCCGAATTCACGAAGCAGGACCTCCTCCGCTATATCGAGGCCAACGGAATCGAGCTGGTCAACTTCCGTTATCCGGGGGCTGACGGCCGTCTGAAGACGCTGAATTTCATTGTCAACGACATCGGGTATCTGGACCAGATCCTGACCCTCGGCGAACGGGTCGACGGTTCGAGCCTCTTTCCCTATATCGAGGCGGGCGCCAGCGATCTCTATGTCGTGCCGCGTTACCGCACGGCCTTCCGCAATCCGTTCAGCAAGATTCCCGCCCTCGACATCCTGTGCAGCTACTACACCAAGGAGGGTACCCCGTTGGAGACGGCACCCGAAAGTACGCTCCGCCGCGCACATCAAGCGTTGCTTGAGGTCACAGGCCTTAACTATCATGTTATGGGTGAGTTGGAATACTACGTCGTAACCCCGGTCGACCCGCTTTTCCCTGCCGGCGACCAACGCGGTTACCACGAGTCAACCCCCTTCAACAAGGGCGCCGAACTGCGCACGCTGGCCATGAAATACATTGCCGAGGCGGGCGGCGAGATCAAGTACGGCCACTCCGAAGTCGGCAATTTCACGCAGGACGGCCGGATCTACGAACAGAACGAGATCGAGTTCCTGCCCACCGATTTGGAGTCGGCCGCCGACCAGTTGGTGGTGGCCAAGTGGATTATCCGCACGCTGGCGTGGCAATACGGCGCAAACGTCACCTTCGCCCCGAAGATCACGGTCGGCAAAGCGGGCAGCGGCCTGCATGTCCATACGCGCCTGATGCGCGGTGACCGCAATGCGATGGTCGACGACCGGGGTGTGCTGACCGACGAGGCGCTGAAAGCCATTGCCGGCTATCTGGCGCTCGCGCCGTCGCTGACGGCCTTCGGCAACACCAATCCGACCTCCTATTTCCGTTTGGTGCCCCACCAGGAGGCCCCCACGAACATCTGCTGGGGCGACCGCAACCGTTCGGTTCTGGTGCGCGTCCCGTTAGGCTGGAGCGCGGGCGCGGGCCGTATGATTTCGGATGCCAATCCGGTTGAACCCCAACAGGATAGAGATGTTAACCTCAAGCAGACGGTTGAGTTCCGCTGCCCCGACGGTTCGGCCGATATCTACCTCCTGCTGGCCGGTCTGGCTGTCGCCGCCCGCCACGGTTTCGAGATGGAGAACGCCGTGCAGTATGCCCGCGACCGCTACGTCGACGTCAACATCTTCGACGACAAACACAGCGCCGTTCTCGACCGTCTGAACCGGCTGCCCGCCTCGTGCGAGGAGTCGGCGGCGCAACTTTTGCAGCAGCGCGGGATCTACGAACGCCACGGCGTCTTCTCGCCCCGCCTGATCGACGGCATTGCCCGGCGTTTGGTCGCCTTCCGTGATGCCGACCTGCGCCGGCAGATCGGCGACGACAGCGGAAAAATCCTCGCCTTGGTCGACAAATACTTCTATTGTGGATAATTAATATATTGATAAACAGAGATATGTCAGAGATTTCAAAACTTGAGCCGCGCGCCGTATGGGAGGCTTTCGATGCCATTACCCAGGTGCCGCGCCCCTCGAAAAAAGAGGGTAAGATTCGCGAATTTTTGGTTGACTTCGCCCGTCGCCACGGCCTCGAATACGACGTTGACGCCATCGGCAACGTCGTCATGCGCAAACCTGCCACGGCGGGTTACGAGGACCACGAAACGGTCATCCTCCAGTCGCATATCGATATGGTGTGCGAGAAAAACTCCGACGTCGAGCACGATTTCGAACACGATCCCATCCGCACCTGTATCGACGGCGGCTGGGTACGTGCCGAGGGGACTACGTTGGGTGCCGACTGCGGTATCGGCATGGCGGCTGCGCTGGCCGTGATGATCGACCCGGCGATCGCGCACCCCGCCATCGAGGCGCTCTTCACCGTCGACGAGGAGACGGGCCTCACGGGCGCTTTTGAGTTGGGCGAAGGGATGCTCAACGGCAAATACCTGATCAACCTCGACTCCGAGGACGAGGGCGAGCTGTTCATCGGCTGCGCGGGCGGTATCGACACCGTGGCCCACTTCCACTACCGGAACGAGGAGGCCCCGAAGGGTTATATCTTCTATCGCGTCGACGTCGGCGACCTCCAGGGCGGCCATTCGGGCGACGATATCGACAAAGGGCGCGTCAATTCCAACAAGACCGTTGCCCGCCTGCTGTGGGATGGGATGCAGAGCTGCGAGTTGCGCCTTTCCTGGTTCGACGGTGGCAATTTGCGCAATGCCATCCCGCGCGAAGCCTATGCGATCTTCGGTATCCCCGAGCGCTATCGCCACGACTTCGAACAGCGCTACAAGCTCTTCGTGGCCGACCTTCAGGAGGAGTTCCGCTATCGTGAACCCGCCTTCAAAATCACGCTCAACGAGATGCCGCAGGTCGACCGCGTCATTGACCTCAAGACCCAGACGGCATTGATCTATTCGTTGGTCGGTGTGCCTAACGGAGTGATTTCCATGTCGTTTGCCGTAAAAGGTCTGGTCGAGACCTCCACGAACCTCGCCTCTGTGAAATTCCGCGGCGAGGATCTGATCGAGGTGACGACCTCGCAGCGTTCTTCGATCGAGAGCGCCAAAACCTACGTCATGCAGATGGTCGAATCGGTCTTTACCTTAGCCGGTGCCGACGTCTCCCACTCCGACGGTTACCCGGGCTGGATGCCCAACCCGCAGTCGCACCTGCTGGACCTCACCGTCGAGAGCTACCGCGAGCTGTTCTCGACCGAGCCCAAGGTGCGCGCCATCCATGCCGGTCTCGAGTGCGGTTTGTTCCTCGAGAAATACCCCCACCTCGATATGATCTCCTTCGGCCCGACCCTCCGCGGCGTCCACTCGCCCGACGAGCGTCTCGAGATCGCTTCGGTTCCCAAGTTCTGGGATCTTCTGGTCGACGTGCTGCGCAAGTTGTAGCGATCGACTTGCCTCGAAAGAAGAGCGGGTTGCGTCAAAAAACGCAACCCGCTCTTCTTTCGAGGCAAGTCATGGACCGGGGAGCGCCCGCGCGGCAAGGGGCGGGGTCCTGTCCCGCCCCGACGAGCGCAGTCGTATCAGGATTTAACGCACGCCGAACCGATAGACGATCTTCTGACAGTAGACTTCGC
The DNA here is from genome assembly GCA_964533725.1 of uncultured Alistipes sp. Lineage (GTDB taxonomy): Bacteria > Bacteroidota > Bacteroidia > Bacteroidales > Rikenellaceae > Alistipes. Next base: position 4,761 of record CAZHMX010000020.1, read on the forward strand.
CCGGATGGAGCAGCGGCGAGGGGAACTCGGGACGGTTGATGGCGTCGGGGAAGTTCTGACACTCCATCGCAACGCCGGCATAATCCTCATACCGGTTGCCCGAGATGCTTACGGGACAGCCGGCGAGCCAGTTGCCGGTGTAGATCATCACGCTGGGCTGCGAGGTGAGGACGGTCACCGTACGGCCGGACTTCGGACTATACAACTCGCCGGCCTCGGCCAGGATGTTGGGCTGCCAGTTGTCGACGGCAAAGGGATGGTCGTATCCCTTGAAGTCGCGGATGTGGTTGAATTCGGCCTGATAACCGTCGCGAAGCGGACGCGGCGTGAGAAAATCCTGCGGCGTGCCCTTCACGTCGAGCATACGGCCCGTGGGGATCTGGTTCTCGTTCATCTCGCAGACATAGTGGCTGTTCATGCGCAGCTCGTGGTCGAGCACCGAACCCGACGATTCGCCGTCGAGATTGAGGTAGAGGTGGTTGGTCATGTTGACGGGAGTGGTGCGGGTGGTCACGGCACGATAGGTGATCTCCAGCGCATTATCCTCCGTGAAGTCGAAGACGGCCTCGGCACGCACCTCGCCGGGATAATTTTGGTCGCCATCCGCCGAAAGCAGCTCCATCACCACGCGGTTGGTCTCTACGCGGCTCTCCCACACGCGGTTGGTGAAGTTTTTGGTTCCGCCGTGCAGGTGGTTGCGGCCGTTGTTGATCTCCAGACGGTACTCCACACCCTCGACCACCATGCGACCTTCGGCAATACGGTTGGCCACGCGACCGACACTCTTACCCATGGCGGGGCCGTCGTTCATGTAACCCATGGCGTCGCGATAGCCGAGCAGTACATCGGCCATTTTGCCCTCGCGGTCGGGGACGTTGACGGCGACTACGGCGGCGCCCAGATTGGAGACAACGGCCGAAGCGCCGCTTTCGTTGCGCATCGTGTAGCGGATGATTCCCTCACCCTCGGGGGTCATTCCCCATACTTCCTGTTCGATGGTAATCATTTCTTTATGTGAGTTTTAAGGTTGCTTATATAAAGTGAATTACAGGTCGACGGGTTTGACGTTGGCCAGCAGGCTGTCGATACGCGCGAGACACTCCGCACGACCGATAAACGACGTCACGTCGTACATCCCCGGACCCTTGCCGGCACCGACCAGGGCCAGACGCAGGGTGTTCATCACCTGCCCCATCGAATAGCCCTTCTCCTGAATCCACGCGTGAACCACCTCCTCGGTGTGCGCTAACGAGAAGTCGTCGATGGCGGCCAGCACCTCGCGCAATTCGCTCAAAATCCGCGGGTTGTCGCCTTTCCAGTATTTTTTCATCTGCTTCTCCTCGTATGCGGCGGGGGCGCGGAAGAAAAACGACGTCAGATCCCAGAGATCGGTCACAAACGTAGCGCGCTCCTTCATGATCGATGCGGCGCGTCCGGCCACCTCGTCGCTGACCTCTACGCCGTGTTCGCGCAGGATCGGCTGGTACATCGCGGCCAGCTCCTCGGCGCTTAACTTGTGGATATACTGTGCATTAAACCATTTGGCCTTGTCGGGCTGGAAACGGGCGCCCGACTTCGATACGCGGTCCAGCGAGAAGCTGTCTACAAGTTCCTGCATCGAGAAGATCTCCTGCTCGGTCCCGGGGTTCCAGCCCAGAAGCGCCAGCATGTTGATAAAGGCTTCGGGCAGATAGCCGTCCTCGCGGTAGCCGTGGGCCGTCTCGCCCGTCGCGGGCGATTTCCAGAAGAGCGGGAAGACGGGGAAGCCCATCTTGTCGCCGTCGCGCTTGGAGAGTTTACCGCCTCCCGTAGGCTTCAGCAACAGCGGCAGGTGGGCGAATTCGGGTTGCGTCTCCGTCCAGCCGAAGGCGCGATACAGCAGATAGTGCAGCGGCAGCGACGGCAGCCACTCTTCGCCGCGAATCACGTGCGACACCTCCATCAAATGGTCGTCGACGATGTTCGCCAGGTGATAGGTCGGCAGCGCATCGGCCGATTTGTAGAGCACTTTGTCGTCTAACGTCGCGGTGTTGACCACCACTTCGCCGCGGATCAGGTCCTGCATCCTGACTTCTTCGTTTTCAGGCATCCGGAAACGGATCACCCATTGGTCGCCGCGGGCGATGCGGGCCTCGACCTCCTCCTTGGACAGGCGCAGCGACGTCGGCAGCTGCTCGCGCACCTTGTAATTATAGGCGAAGGTCTCGCCGCGGCCCTCGTACTCCTTGCGCAGCGCGTCCAGCTCTTCGGCCGAGTCGAACGCATAGTAGGCCCAGCCGGCCTCGACCAACTGCGTGGCATATTTGAGATAGATCTCGCGGCGCTCGCTCTGACGGTAGGGGGCGTGGGGACCGCCGACACCGACACCCTCGTCGATCTCGATGCCGCACCACTTGAGCGACTCCATGATATACTCCTCGGCACCCGGGACGAAGCGCTGCGAATCGGTGTCCTCGATGCGGAGGATCATCACGCCGCCGTGCTGACGGGCAAAGAGGTAGTTGTAGAGGGCGGTTCTGACGCCGCCCATATGAAGGGGTCCCGTGGGACTGGGTGCAAAACGCACCCGAACCGGTCTGTTCATTCGGTATTGTTTTGAGTTAAATTATTCTGTTTTAATATCTTCCGTAGACATCTTTACTGCGGCGCTGTTGCACCATGCGGGCGATGATGCACCCGATGATCACCAGCAGCCACACGGCGCAAATCACAAAAAGCGGCACCCAGCGCGTGACGATATAGACGACCATCGCCACGACCCAGGCCAATTCCATCCAGCGCGAAGAGAACAACCGTACCATAATGCTCCGTCGTGTTTATCGGCAAAGATACTCGATGCGCATCGTAATGCGGGCCTTCTTCTGCCGGCTCGAGGTGTTGAACGAACCGCCGGCCGAGAACTCCTCGTTGGAGTTGGCGCCCGTGATCTGGAAGACGCCCATACGGGCACTGCGGACGTTGCCGAGCGAGGCACCGGCATTGCGTGTGATGCGTTCGGCGCGCACGCGGGCGTCGGCCGAGGCCTTCTCGATCAGGTCCAGTTTCACGTCGTCCAGCTTCGTATAGTAATAGTCGGGGGCATCGGCCTCGATCGACACGCCCTGGGCGATAAGCGACGAAATCTCGCGCGAGATGGTCTCCACGAGGTCGATATCGGTCGATTCGATCGTAAAGCGCTGGCGCAGGCGGTAGCCCGTAAACCGTTCGCCGGCCCACCGGCCGTCGCTGTAGACCGATTCGTACTGTTTGTCGACATTGACGAATCCGAAGACCACGGCCTGGGGGTCCAAACCCTTCTTGGTCATATAGTTCTGCACCTTCTCCTTGCTCTGTTCGATCTGCGCGTAACCGGTGGCGACCTGCTGCGCGTCGATCGTGATGGCGCCCGACCAGACGACTAAATCGGATTCGAATTCCGCCTCGCCCAGACCGGTGACGACCACCGTATTCTGTACGCGGTATTTGTAGGTGTAGGCGCGGCTTACGATCACGGCGGCGAGGATCACCGCCACGCAGACCGCCAGATTCTTAAACTGCGAATTGCTCAATAACTGCTTCATAATCCTATGTTTTTAAGTCCGTTACACGTTGAACAGGAAGTGCATGATATCGCCGTCCTGCACGACATACTCCTAGCCCTCGATGCCGATCTTGCCCACGTCGCGGCAGGCTTTCTCGGAACCCAACGCCACGTAGTCGGCATATTTGATCACCTCGGCACGGATGAAACCGCGCTCGAAATCCGTGTGGATGATGCCGGCCGTCTGCGGCGCCTTCATTCCCTTGCGGTAGGTCCACGCGCGACTCTCGTCGGGACCGGTGGTGAAGAACGTCTCGAGGTTGAGCAATTTATAGGCCGATTTGATCAACCGTGCCACGCCCGACTCCTGAAGTCCCAGATCCTCGAGGAACATTTGGCGCTCGTCGTAACTTTCCAACTCGGCGATATCGGCCTCGGTGGCGGCGGCGATGATCAGCATCTCGGCCTCCTCGTCGCGGATGGCCTCGCGCACGGCCTCGGTGTGGGCGTTGCCCGTGACGGCCGACGCCTCGTCGACGTTGCAGACATAGAGTACGGGCTTGTCGGTCAGGAGGTTCAGGTCGGCCACCAGTTTGCGGTCCTCCTTTTCGAGTTGCAGCGTGCGGGCGCTCTTGCCCTGCTCGAGGAGCGATTTGTACTCCAACATGATCTCCACGGCGCGTTTGGCTGCCTTGTCGCCGCCTACGGCCGCCTGCTTCTGGACCTTGGAGAGGCGGTTTTCGATGGTCTCCAGATCCTTGAGTTGGAGCTCCGTGTCGATGATCTCCTTGTCGCGCACGGGGTCGATCGTGCCGTCCACGTGGGTGATGTTGCCGTTGTCGAAACAGCGCAGGACGTGGATGATGGCGTTGGTGTTGCGAATATTCGCCAGAAACTTGTTGCCCAGACCTTCGCCCTTCGAGGCGCCCTTGACCAAACCGGCGATGTCGACGATCTCGATCGTCGTGGGAATCACGCGTTTTGGATTATCTATTTCGGCCAGTTTCACCAGACGTTCGTCGGGCACGGTGATCACGCCCACGTTGGGTTCGATGGTGCAAAAGGGGAAGTTGGCCGCCTGCGCCTTGGCGTTGGAGAGGCAGTTGAAAAGGGTCGATTTGCCGACATTGGGCAGACCCACGATACCACATTGTAAAGCCATATTGTTCGATTTGCTTTTCTGTTCGGTTTATATGCGCACAAAGTTACGAAATAATCCCGAAAATCGGAATCCTTTCGGGCGGAAATGCAACGGAAAAACGACTCCGAAAGGGGCAAAACGGAAAAACCGGGAGGAGCGGACCCCCAATTGCGCGAAACCCTAAAATCGCAACTGGATGCTGGCGTTGACGGCAAAATGCTGGATCCGGTAGTCCGAGCGGCTCTGCAGATGGTTCAGCCGCCAGATAAAATCCACGCGCAGGAGTTTGAAGATATTCTCGATGCCGAAGCCCGTCTCCAAGTAGGGGCGGTTGACGGCACCCATCCCCGCCGGGAAACGCATCAACGCGAGCGAGGGGTGGGTCAGGCTGTTGTTGCGACCCTCCAAAGCGCCGTAAACCCCCTTAAGGACAAAGACTTCGCGCAGATGCAGCCGCCGGAGCAGCGGCACGCGACCCAGCAGCGCCCCGTTGAAATGGTGTTCGTAGAAGAGCGACACCCAGCGGTCGGAGACGAACTCGAAGAAGTTCATGCACGAGAAGGCGTAAGGGTTGTAGAAATAGGTGCCGTTGCCCTCGTGGATCTTCAGCAGCGGATAGGGGACGTGGCCGAAGATCTTGCCGCCGTTCAGCGTCAGGAGCGAGTAACCGATGGGCGGCAGCATCAGTTTGTAGCGGAACTGCGCCTCGAGCCGCAGGAAGGGGTAGCTGCGCGGCAGCAATCCGTTGAATCCGCCCGTGACATCGAAGCGGACAATGGGGTAGGGCGATCCCATCGACCGGCTGCCGAAGGCGTTGCGCAACACCATCTCGTCCTTGGCATAACGCAGGCCGATGCTGACGGTGGGCACGTTGATCGAATAGACCGGAGCGCCCGCCGCGGTGACCATGGGGACATAACCGTTCGACTTGATGTTGCGCTGGCGCAGGGTCAGCGAACTTTGCAGTCCCTGCCGCCACTCGTGGATGTATTCGACCTTGAAATCGTTGATCGGACAGAGCCGTTCGTTGCCGCGCGAGAGGGCGGTGGAGAGGATGTTGCTTTCGGAGAGGGCGTTTTCGCCGGCGCCGAGCTGGAACAGATCGTGCTGGAATTCGGCCGTCAGCTTGCGCATCAGCCGCTTGTGGAACATCACCTCCACGCTGCCGCCGCCCTGAAACCGTTCGTTGCGCGTCCCGTAGGCCATGTAGGCGCCCAACCGCACACGGCGGCTGAAGTCCTTGCTCGTGCGCATGCCGAATCGCAGCCGCCAGCCCTCGATATCGTTAAAACTCAATACCTTGTAATAGGGTCCGAGACCTATGTAACGTGTGTTGTAATAGCCGGTCAGCACGGTGTTGATCACCGTGTAGATGTTGCGGAACAGCGGGACATTGCGCACCGAATCGACCATCGTGTAGATGGCCTGCTCGCGCGAGGAGAGGGCATAGGGGCGGACCGAGTCCCAGTAACGTTCGTCTTTTTGCAGTTCGTCGTCGAGCACCACGTTGTTGTGCATTCCCCGAATCTCTTCGGGAATCTGTTCGCCGATGCGCAAGTCGGCATATTCCACCTGGCGGGAGCCCAGAAACGAGAGCGTTTTCGACGAGTCGGAGCGCGTGACCGAGAAATCGGCCACAATCCGGTCGTGCTCCTTGGTCCACAGCGTGTCGCCCTGCATCCGGTAACGGCTCTCGATGGACAGATGGCGGATCCAGTTGACGTTGACCCGCCGCGCCATCGCCACCGAGGCCGAACGCACGCCCCACGACGCGGAGTCGATGTTCACCTCGCCGTCCAGTACGGGCGTGGCCACCGACCGGGGATGAAAGCGGATTTTGTAGGTCTTGCGGTGGTCGATGTCGACGCTGTCGACCAAAAAATAGTTGTAAAACGACCGTCCCGAGGGGGAGAGCGGGCCGGCGAATTGCAAATTGAAGACGTCTATATAGGGCTCGTAGAAGTTCACCTGCGCATGCAGATGGCCCGTAAACTGGGCCACGGCATCGGGGTTGTCGATACCCGAGATGCGGTTGGCGCGGATCACCTCCCGGCGCACTTCGGGGTCGCGGCTGCGATAATAGTCGGCCGACGTCTCGGCGATCATCACCGGCAGATAGCTGCGTCCCGTGACGGCCGAGGTATCCATGTGCTCGAAGATGAAACCGAAATGGCGTTGCAGCCGTTTGTTCTTGAACTGCGGCTTAATATCCTGCAAATCAAGCTCCATTTTGGTATAGGTGCGGTAACTGAACGAGGGAATCAGCTCGGGATCGTTCCGGTGGCGGCGCCGGACGACGCTGTCCAAGATCGGCCAGGCGGGGTTGTCGCCCGGACGGATCACCACCTCGGCAATCGACCGCGCATCCTCCTCCAGCGCAAAGTTCACCTCGTTGAAGGCTGCCTGCCGGACGGGGTGCGACTGTCCCGTATAGCCCACGATCTCGGCCCGTACCTCGGTGACCGCCTCACGGGTTTCGAGCGCATAACAGCCCTCCATATCGGTCGATATGCCGACGGTCGTCCCCGGAAAGGTCACGCTGACGAAGGGCATCGGCTGTCCCGTAGCCGCCTCCGTGACCCGCCCGCGTACGCGTGTGGACTGTGCCTGCACAGCCGTTACCGCGCACAACAGCAACAGCACTAAACCGGTATATCGTATCTTCAACAATCGCATGGCGCAATATCCGTCCTGCAAATCAGGGCATTCCGATCACAAAGATAGAGTTTTTTTCGCAATCGTACATCGATCTCGCTCTTTTTTTGTACTTTTGCACTGCCCGAAGCGAGAAACGAAGCTTAATCAATAAGACTGCGATGGCTGCACACAAAAACGACAGGATCGAGAAGACCAACGCCGCACGGCTGCTCGACCGCGCGAAGATCGCCTACGAACTGATTCCCTACGAGGTGGACGAGAACGATCTGGCTGCCGCACATGTGGCTGCACAGCTGGGTGAACCCATCGAGCGGGTCTTCAAGACGCTGATCCTGCGGGGCGACCGCACGGGTCATTTCGTCTGCATCATCCCGGGCGACAGCGAAGTCGACCTGAAGGCGGCGGCACGCATCTCGGGGAACAAGAAGTGCGATCTGATCCCGATGAAGGAGTTGCTCGCCACGACGGGATATATCCGCGGCGGCTGCTCGCCCATAGGGCTCAAGAAACCCTTCCCGGTATTCCTGCACCGGACGGCCGTGGACTTCGACTCGATCTATATCAGCGCCGGCGTGCGCGGTTTGCAGCTGAAAATTGCCCCCTCCGACCTCATTGCCTACACCCGCGCGACGACCGCTCCGCTGGTCAGCGTCCGCGAACAAACCCCCGACGAACAATGAAAAAAGTCACCTTTCTCGGTCCCGCCCACCCCTACAGAGGCGGTCTGCCCGCCATCATGCAGACGATGGCTCGCATCTTCCAGCGGCGCGGCGCGGAGGTCGATATGCTGACCTTCACGCTGCAATACCCCTCGTTCCTCTTTCCGGGCGAGCGCCAGACGGTCGACACCCCCGCACCTGCGGACCTGCGGATCACCCGCTGTGTCAGCACCGTCAATCCGCTGACCTGGTGGTCTGTAGGCCGCCGCATTCGCCGCCAGCGGCCCGATCTGGTGATCCTGAAATACTGGACCCCCTTCATGGCACCCTGCTTCGGGACGATCGCCCGCATAGCGCGCCGCAACGGCCACACGCGTTTTGTCTGCCAGATCGACAACGTCGAACCCCACGAACACCACCTCTTCGACCGCCCGCTGAACCGTTATTTCCTGCGCGCGATGGACGGTTTCATCTATATGTCCGAGCAGGTGCACCGCGAACTTTCCGCCTATACGTCGGCCCCGGCGCTCTTTTCGCCGCATCCGATGTTCGAACACTTCGGCGATCCGGTGGCGCGCGACCAGGCCTGCCGGCATTTGGCCCTCGACCCGGCGGTGCGTTATGCGCTCTTTTTCGGTCTGATCCGCGATTACAAGGGGCTGGATCTGCTTCTCGATGCCTGGGCACGGCTCCACAGCGAAGGGTGCGTCGGCGATTGCAAGTTGCTGGTCGCGGGTGAGTTCTACACCGATCGCACCGCCTATATCGAGCAGATCGAACGGTCCGGACTGGCCGAGCGGGTGATCCTGCATGACCGTTTTATTCCCGACGACGAGGTGCGCTATTATTTCTCGGCGGCCGATTTCATGGTCTTGCCCTACCGCACCGCCACACAGAGCGGCGTGACGCAGATTGCCTACCGTTTCGGGTTGCCGATGGTGGTTACGCGGGTGGGCGGCCTTCCGGAGATCGTCCCCGACGACCGTTGCGGTGTGGTCTGCGAACCCGACCCCGAATCCATAGCCGTCGCCATCGACCGGATCCGCCGCCCCGGGCAGCTGGACCGTTTCCGCGCGGGAGTGGTCGCCGAAAGCCGCCGTTTCTCGTGGGAGGCCATGTGCGACCGCATCGAAGAACTCTACCAACAGCTCTAATTGCACGGACCGACAAGCGTAGCCGCTGTCTTAATCCGACGCTCCTCCTTGAGCTGGTGTTCCAGCCCAGCCGGACACAAGCGATGTTCTTGCGGGTGTGTTTTTTCGTGGAGCGGGCGTTATAAACGCCACGCCCACGAAAAAACACACCCGCAAGAACATCGCATGGACCGGGGAGCGCCGCGCGGCAAGGGGCGGGGTCCCATCCCGCCCCGACGAGCGCAGTCGTATCAAGACGCTTCGGCTTTATAACTGAATCCCCTGACGTTCGAAATTTTCCAGGTCTTCCTTTTTCAGACCCGTCTTGACGAAGGGTTTGGCCAGGTTGTGGTCGTTCAGATAGTAACGCGGACGGGCATAGTCGAACTCGCCGCTCACCAAAGAGACCCCGCGATCCAGATAGGGAGACTCGATCAGGGCGATATCGGCCATCGTGTGGAAAAGCGCGTGTGTCGTAGCCGGAGCCGCGACATTTTGTCGTGCGGCGGCTGCACGGTCGGGGAAGTCGCGGCAGTAGTCGGCCGAGAACCAGGCCACCGAGGCCACCCACAACTGGTAGAAGGTGGTGGTGGGGGAGGCGTGGAGGAAGCGCTGACGACGGTCGTCCAAAAGATCCTCGCCGTGGTCGGCGCAATAGAAGAGGGCCGAGCGACAGCCCAGCGCACGCAGTTCGGCGATGGCATCGGCTATCACCCCGTCGGTATAACGGATCGAGTTGTCGTAACCGTTGCGCAGCGGCTCGACGTTGTCGCGTTTGATGGCCACATCGTCGTCGGGCAGGAAGAAGGCCGCTTCGCGCGGATAACGCTGGTGATAGCTGAAATGCGACCCGTAACAATGGAGGATATAAAACTGTTTGGGCGCCGGATCCTCGGCGATCGCGCGGGCCATCAGTTCCACCATACGGCCGTCATAACGCGGCTCGTCCATATAGACCAGCGTGTCGGCATCGGCGGCCAGTTTGTCGATCATCGCCCCCTGGCGCGACTGGTTGGAGATAAACCACGTCTTGAAACCCGCCTCGCGGAACAGCTCGGGAAGACCTTTGCGGCGATAGAGATCATCGTGGCGGTCGGTGTTTACGGACGACAGGATCATCGGCACGCTCTTGTGCGTCGTGTTGCTCTGTGTCAATATGTTACGGAACACCACCAGGTCCTCCAGCTCGGAGAGCCGGGGATTCGTCTCGCGGTCGTAGCCGTAGAGCTGCCAGTTGGCCGCGCGGGCCGCCTCGCCGATCATAAAGACGTAGATCTCACGCTCGGAGGGGTTTTGCAGCGAATCGGCCCGACGGGCTTCGTAGGAGAAACCGGCCGCCGTCTCCTCGAAATGGCGCATCCGCGACATCTCCGTGATGCTCAACTTCAGATTGCCCATCACATTGACGGGGAAGATCTCGTAACGCAACAGGCTCTGTTCCTCCGAGTTGCGCGCCGCCGGGAAGTAGACCGCCAGCGAGAGGGCCAACAGCGCGGACCCGAGAATGCGCCAGCGCCGGGCCGATGCCGCGGGAATCTCGGTATGCCGGCGAATTTCGGCCGTAGCCCACCACAGCAGCGGCAGATAGAGCACGCACACCAACACTACCGAAGGCCAGATATTGCTCAACAGTTCGGTCGCCTCGTCGGGATTCGTCGTCCACAGGTTGGTGAACATATCAGTAGCGATGATCGAGTTGCCGAACAGATAGAGCAACACCAGCTGGAAGGCCCCGAAAAAGAGGAACGGGAAGGCGGTCCAGATCATCACGCCCAGCCGCCTGAGGGCCGTCAGCCACAAGGCGTAAAACCCCGCGGGAAAGAGGATCAGAAGCACTTTGGACCAAACGTTGTAGGGTTCGGTCCACGCCAAACAGCAGTTCGGCAGCAACAGCACCGCCAATGTATAGAGCGTCAACACGCGGGCGCGCAGACGGCCGTTCGGTATGTATCTGTGCATCATTTAGAAGGCTTCGTCGATATTGAACAGGATGTTGTTGTTCTTGCCCTTGCCAAAACCGTAGTCGATACGGATGTTGATCCGGCGTTTGAACTCCCAGCGGAAGCCTAAACCGTAGTTGGGCAGCGTATGCTCCCAGCGGTACTCCTTGAAGTTGGGGAAGACGTTGCCTGCGCCGGCCCACACGACGCAGCCGATGCGGTGCCAGATGCGCTGGCGCAACTCTAACTGGGTGGTGATCATGCAGTAGTCGGTGAAACGGCCCTGATAATAGCCGCGCATACGCTTGCTGCCGCCCATCCGGGCGATCATGCACCACGGGGTGTTCTCCGAATTGAAGTCGCCCGAGAGGTCGTACGCCAGGATGCAGTCCCGCCAGATGCGTTTGTAGGCGTTGAAATTGAAGGTCGTCTGCAACATCGTCACATGGTGGTTGTTCAGGAATCCCGGCCGCATCAGCTCTTTGATACTTATATAGATACCGCGTTGCGGATTGGGAATGAAGTCGCGCGAGTCGTACTCCATCACCGCACCCACGCCCACGGCGGCGTTTTTGGCCGACTGACCCTCCGCGGCAAGTGTCTGCAGGAAGCTGACGGTCATCGGCTCGCCCGTTTGGGGATTGTCGAACGTGAAGGTTTTGGTCTGCTTGCCGAAACTGTAGATGGCGTCCACGGTGGCGCCGACATAGGCGTGTTCGAAGACCCGGTGCATGTAGTTGCCCGTAAAGACGAACCGTTTTTCGGTATAGGGACGGCCGTTGTAGTCGTCCATGGCCTTGTCGTAACCGCGGCCCCAGTAATAGGCCGGCAGCGAACGGAAGCTGGTTTCGTAGGTGATGCGGTTTCGCTGGCCGCGGAAGAGGTTGTTGCCGAAGACGCCCACGGCCCAGAAGCCTTTGACGCCCAGTGTGCCGAAGATCGAGAGGTTCGACGGCGGGGTGATCGAGTCGCGCCGGTCCCAGCGGTAGAGTCCCGACGCCAGGGCGCCGATCGTGAAACTCATCTCCTGCGAATAGCTGGGGCCGAGGATAAAGTTGAAGTCGATCCGTTTGTCGTAGGTGTGGTCGACATTGGCGGCGGCATAGTAGTCGATGATCCGGCGGAAGATGTTGCGCCGCGGGATGGCGGCGGTGTCGACATCGGCCACGGGGTCGCCGACAACGGTTTCGGGCATCGGGTTGTAGCGGTAACGGAGCGTATCGCCCTGCGAGGTGACGATCTCACCCTCTTTTTGAGGTTGTTGCGCCCGGACCTGCCCTGCGGCGAGCAGCATTCCGAAGGCCAGCAACAAAACAGTAGACAATCGCATAACAGACTATTTGTAAGGCTCGATGAAGCGGTAGAACTCCTCCTTTTCAGCCTCTGTATATTCGCCTTTGTGCATGTAGACCAGCTCGCCCTCCCGGGTGACGATCAGCAGCACGAACTGGTTGTTGCAGTCGCCCAGATTCCAGGCCGTCGAGAGTTCGCGGGTCTGGTCGGCCAACACCGTAGCGCCGTTCTTGGCGGTGCGCTTGGCGGCCATCTTGCGGGCCAGGCTGTTGGGCACGAGCGGTGCATCCTTCAGGTTGATCACTCCGAAACCGTAGAGGTTGTCGCCCTCGGCGCGGTGGTTCTGCTCCATCTCTTCGGTAAATTCGGCGTTTTGTTTGTGGTGGTCGGGATCGACGTAGAAGATCATCAGATTCTTTTCGCCCCACATCGGGAGCATCGCGGGATTGCCGTCGAGATTCAGCACCCCGACATTTTTCACTTTGCGCGGAAGATCAAGATTCTGTGCCCAGGCACCTCCGGCCAGACCGACAAGCAGCGCAGCCGTCAAGATGATTTTTTTCGTATTCATAGCATCATACTTAAAAACAGCGCAAAGATAAGAAAATTTTTTCAATATATTCCGCATTTTACCTTATATATTAATATATTCGCCGCACTCCGCCTCCTGGCCGTCCCTGTCCGCCCTGTTGCCGCGCCGATAGTCGGTGGTAACACCAATAGCCGAAGCCCCCTTTCCGTCCTCCTCCCCGAACCAAAGGCCCGCAACGAACCGCCGCCGAAATCGGTCTCTTCTCGGAACTATCCCCTCTCCCGACGCCGCATGGTGCTGTCTTGCGCCCGTACTCGGTATCGGACTAACGCGTGCTTTGGTGCACGCGTCTGTCCCGATACCTCGTATTCTCTTTTAGCTTAGGTTGTGGATAGGATATCCTCCAAACAAACTAAAGGGAAGCCGCGAGGCGAAAGCCGCAGTAGTCGCGCCCGTTGCCCGGCGCGTTGTTGTTCCGGAACGAAACACGGCAGTACCTTGCGTTGATGTTCCAGCTACCACCGCGGAGCACGCGGTAAGCACCCGAAGACGGACCTTTAGGATTCGACAATGGGGAATTGCTGTAGTAATTGGCGTCAAACCAGTCCTGGCACCATTCACATACGTTCCCTGACATATCATAAATCCCCAACTCATTCGGAGACTTTGTGCCTACGGGGTGTGTCTTGTTGCCGGAGTTATCATAATACCATGCAACACTATCGATATTGTCGCTGCCACTGTACTTATAGCCGCGGCTGCTGTTGCCGCCGTGTGCCGCAAACTCCCACTCCGCCTCTGTCGGTAGGCGAAAGCTCATTCCCGTCTTCGCGTTTAACTTGCGAAGAAACTCCTGAATATCATCCCAACTTACTTTCTCTACGGGTAAGTTGTCGCCTTTGAAATAGCTCGGGTTGGATCCCATGATCTCCACCCACTGCTTCTGCGTAACTTCGTACTTTCCGATATAATAACCCGACAATGTAACGCGGTGCGCAGGCTTCTCGTCGCTATCCGCCTCCGAATCGGATGCAGATGCACCCATCGTAAACGTCCCGCCCGCAACTTTCACCATTTCGAACATACTGATAAGGCGTTTGCGTTCGGCTTCCTCTTTCTCCCGGCGACGTCTCTCCTCTTCACGGCGGCGCCTCTCTTCCTCCTGACGACGGCGTTCTGCGGCCTCGGCCTGCAACCGTTTCTCGCGTACGGGCAGCAGTTCGACCGTAAGAATGTCCTCCATCTCGTTGTCCTCTACCGTGTGAAGCATCGACAACCGGTCGTCGGAACATTCCGTGCTGATGATCTCCAACCTGTGGCGCCCCTTGCGCAGGCGGATCGTCGTGTCCGCACCGGGCCGCGCATTGGCGATCTCTTTGCCAAAAACAAGTATGCGGCACTCCGTATCGGTCTCGACATGGTACAGGGCGCCAACCTGGTTCGCTGTATCGGCCGATGCGCGGCCCAACCTCGACAGCAACGGCTCGATACGCTCGCGGACTACCTTGTTCACCGAATCCATAAAGAGTTGACCGAACATCACCTCCGAAAACTGATGTTGTCCTAACCCTTTTTTGAGATTCTTGGGTAGCCAGTCGGGAATTCCGTCGAACTTTTGGTCGGGATTGACCGGAATAAAATGGCGGTTGCGTTCCAAGGCATACTCGATCTCCTTGCGCACCCAGTCGTCCTCGTCTTTGCACCGGTCGAGCGCATGCGGCGAGAGGATGACCATAAAAATCGGCGACGAGTCGATGGCGTCCATGATACGACGGTCGAACACGCCGTCTTTCAGTTCGTCGAAATCCAAAAAGACGCGATACCCGCGACGTTCGAGCTCCGATTTAAGCGGCCGCGCCAACTCCTTGCCTCCGTCGCGGCGGTAACTGATAAATATATCGTATGGCATAATTAGGATGATTTGAGCATACAAATATACTGTTTTTCAGCCGGAATAACAAACTGCAATCGGCGGAAGTTTTGTTTTCACCGAAAAATTGTTTAACTTTGCCGTGCTGTTTAACTTAAACTGTCAGAAAACCATGAAACACGCATACGTTTTTCCCGGGCAAGGCGCCCAGGCCGTAGGGATGGGCAAGGATCTCTACGATAACGTTCCCGCAGCCAAAGAGCTCTTCGAAAAAGCCAACGAAATCCTCGGCTTCCGCATTACCGATATCATGTTCGCCGGCACGCCCGACGACCTGAAACAGACCAAGGTCACCCAGCCCGCCGTCTTCCTTCATTCGGTCATCCTGGCCAAAGCGCTCGGCGTCGAACCCGATGCCGTCGCCGGCCACTCGTTGGGTGAATTCTCGGCCCTGGTCGTTGCGGGCGCCCTCTCGTTCGAGGACGGCCTGAGACTCGTGTCGAAGCGTGCGATGGCCATGCAGGCTGCCTGCGAGGCACAGCCGGGCGGTATGGCCGCCATCCTGGGTCTGCAGGATGAGGTAGTCGAGAAGGCTTGCGCCGAGGTGGAGGGTACGGTCGTCGCCGCCAACTACAACTGCCCGGGCCAGTTAGTGATCTCGGGTGCCGTTGAAGCCGTCGACGCCGCCTGCGCCAAACTCAAGGAGGCCGGTGCCCGCCGTGCGCTGCGTCTGCCCGTCGGCGGTGCGTTCCACTCGCCGCTGATGGAGCCCGCCCGCGAGGAGTTGCGCAAGGCCATCGAGGAGGCCCCGTTCCACACCCCCACCTGCCCGATCTATCAGAATGTGGACGCACAGCCCCACACCGACAAGGAGGAGATCAAGCGGAATCTGATCGCCCAGCTGACCGCCCCCGTGCGTTGGACGCAGATTGTCAAGACGATGCTCGCCGATGGCGTGGACCACTTCACCGAGCTGGGTCCCGGCCAGGTGCTGCAGGGGCTGATCCGCAAGGTGGACGCAGCCGTAGCCGCAGAGTCGCAGTCGACTTTGGCCTAAAACCGCATCGGCCGGGGCGTTGTCCCCGCCGCATAGAGAAACACCCGCTCCTTTTGGGGCGGGTGTTTCTGTGTGTTTTCCGTAAAAATAAGGTTTTCGGAGGTGCCGAAATCTACAAAAAACGGAAAAACAACGCCCGATTTTGCCATTATTAACGGTTTTTTAATAAAAAAATTATTAAAATATCAAAAATGTGATTATCTTTGCGCGTTGTATTGAAATAAAGTAAGTATTAATGAGTTCCTTAACAGAATTTTTCAACAGCCCTGCCTCTGAAACCTCGCACGGCATATCGCACAAAAACAACCTCATCAAGCGAAATATCATCGCCTATATGGCCGTCAACGGCGAAACCACCCTGTCCGAGCTGACCAAGGAGTTGCACATCAGCGTGCCGACCATCACCAAACTGGTCCAAGAGCTCGTCGAAGAGAATATCGTTTCGGATCTCGGCAAGATCGAAACCCCGGGCGGACGCCGTCCCAATGTCTTCGGACTGGCCAGCTCGGCCATCTATTTCGCCGGCATCAGCATCGGCCGCGACTACATGAGCATGATGGTCACCGACCTGAAAAACAACGTCATCAAGGAACAGGTCGACAACTCGTTCGAACTGGTCGACCGCATCCAGTGTCTGGAACGCATCTGCAACAATATCGAACAGTTCGTCGCCAATTGCGGCATCGACCGCGGCAAGATCCTCGGCCTGGGCGTCTGTCTGCCCGGCCGCGTGAACCCCGAGACGGGCCGCAGCTACAAATACTTCACGGCCAGTGACGATTCGCTGTGCGAGATCATCGAACAGCGGGTGGGCATCCGCGTGCTGTTGGAGAACGACACCCGCGCGCGCTGCTATGCCGAATACACCTGCAGCAAGTCCAAATCGGAACACAACGTGCTCTATCTGCACCTGGGCCGCGGTGTGGCCGTGGGTATCGTCATCGACGGCAAACTCTACTACGGCAAGAGCGGTTTTGCCGGCGAGTTCGGCCATATCCCCTTCTTCGACAACGAGATCATCTGCATCTGCGGCAAGAAGGGCTGCCTGGAGACCGAGGTGTCGGGTATCGCCATCGAGGAGAAGTTCGTCCGCAAGATCGAGAGCGGCGTGAACTCCATCCTGCGCGCCAAATACGACAAGGGCGAGGTGATCCATATCGACGACATCATCGCCGCAGCCCGCAACGACGACAACCTGTCGATCGAATTGATCGAGGAGGCGGGCGAGAAGACCGGAAAGGCCGTCGCCTTCCTGATCAACACCTTCAACCCCGAAACGGTGATCGTCGGCGGCAACCTGTCGGCCGCGGGCGACTATCTGATGCTGCCGCTCAAGTCGGCCACCAACAAATATTCGCTCAATCTGGTCTACAAAGACACCAAATTCCGCGTGTCGAAGATGTCGGAAAGCGCCAATGCCCTGGGTGTGGCCATGTTGATCCGCAACAAGGTGATCGGCATCTGATTTCCCGACAACCGGCCGTCCGGAGCCTCCTGTTTGACGACACCCGCCCGACAGACCTTCCTTGCGGACCCTTTTAACAAGTTGCCGTTTATGAACGACTTCACACCGATAGAACAGATCCGCCGCCCCCGAACGAACCTTCAGGGGCGGCGTTGCTTGTTGCGCGCACTCGAACCCGACGACCTGGAGTTGCTCTACACGTGGGAGAACGACCCGTCGGTCTGGGGCGTGAGCGGCACGATCGCCCCGTTTTCGCGGGTGACCCTGCGGCGGTTGATCGACAACCAGCAGTTCGACATCTATCAGACGCGCCAGCTGCGTCTGGTTATCGAGGCTGCGGACGGCCCCCGCGCGGTGGGTCTGATCGACCTCTACGACTTCGATCCCGTACACCTGCGCGCCGGGGTCGGGATCCTGGTGCACGCCCGCGAGGACCGCGGCCAGGGCTATGCGTCGGATGCGCTGGAGGTGTTGGCGGCTTATACCCGCGATGTGTTGATGATGAAGCAGTTGTGGTGCAATGTGGAGGTCGGGAACGAACCGTCGATGCAACTCTTCCGCCGTGCCGGCTTCGAGGTCTGCGGCCTCAAAAAGTCGTGGAACCGCACGCCCGACGGCTGGACCGACGAGGCCATCCTGCAACTGATCCTCCAAAAATAACCGACCGGAGAGGAGCGTCGCATTAAGACAACGACTGTCCACCTTGGGCCCGTGGTCGGGCCCAGCCGGACGGGCGAACCCGACCAATAATGTTTT
>CAZHMX010000021.1:0-22630 GCA_964533725.1 uncultured Alistipes sp.
GATCGTCTACGGCGCCGGTTCGGGTCTGGGCTGGTGGTTAGCGATCGTGATGATGGCCGCCATCCGCGAAAAGACCACCTACTCGCACATCTCGCCCGCGCTGAAAGGCCCCGGTATCGCCTTCATCATCACGGGTCTGATGGGTATCGCCTTTATGATCTTCTCCGGTATTCAGTTATAAACCTTTAATAAGAGATTAGGAGATGACAACAACTATCATTACAGCCATTATCGCCTTCCTTGCGGTGACGCTCATTCTGGTCGCGCTGCTGCTCTTTGCCAAGGCTAAACTCACCTCGTCGGGTGCCGTGCAGATCGATATCAACGGCGGCGAGAAGGTCATCGAGGCCGAGAGCGGTTCGACGCTGCTGGCTACGCTGGCCGACAACAAAATCTTCCTTCCGTCGGCTTGCGGCGGTGGCGGCGCGTGCGGTATGTGCAAGTGCCAGGTGCTTGAGGGCGGCGGCGAGATCCTCCCCACCGAGACCGGCTTCATCAACCGCAAGATGCAGAAAGACCACTGGCGTCTGGGTTGCCAGGTGAAGGTGAAACAGGATATGAAGATCCAGGTGCCCGCATCGGTGCTGGGTGTCAAGAAGTGGGAGTGCACGGTGGTCTCGAATCGCAATATCTCCACCTTCCTGAAGGAGTTCGTCGTGAAGCTGCCCGAGGGCGAGACCCTCAACTTCCGCAGCGGCGGTTACATCCAGATCGACATCCCGAAGTACGATGCCATCAAGTTCTCGGACATGGACGTCGACGAGCGTTTCCGCGCCGACTGGGACAAGTTCAAGATGTGGGATTTGGTGACGGTGAACCCCGAGGACACCTTCCGTGCCTACTCGATGGCCAACCACCCGGCCGAGGGCAACATCATCATGCTCAACATCCGTATCGCCACGCCTCCGTTCGACCGTGTCAACGGCGGCTTCATGAAGGTCAATCCGGGTATCTGCTCCTCGTACGTCTTCTCGCGCAAGCCCGGCGACAAGGTGACCATCTCGGGTCCTTACGGCGAGTTCTTCCTGCCCGACAATCTGCCCGATACGCAGGAACTGGTATTCATCGGCGGCGGTGCCGGTATGGCTCCCATGCGCAGCCACATCATGCACCTGTTCAAGACCGAGAAGACCAAGCGGCCGGTATCGTTCTGGTATGGTGCCCGCGCCCTGAAGGAGGCTCCCTATGTGGAGGAGTACCAGGCCATCGAGAAGGAGTTCCCCAACTTCAAGTTCAACCTGGCGCTGGACCGTCCCGATCCCGAGGCCGATGCCGCCGGCGTAGCCTACACGGCCGGTTTCGTGCACAACGTGCTCTACGGCAACTACCTCAAGAACCACGAGGAACCCGAGTCGTGCCTCTATCTGTTGTGCGGTCCCCCGATGATGATCTCGTCGGTGGTCAATATGCTCGACAACCTGGGCGTACCCAAGGAGAATATCCTCTACGACAATTTCGGTTCGTAGTTCCGTATCGCTCGACCCAAGCCCGCACCTCCCGTGCGGGCTTTTTTTGTGCCGGTGCGGACGGCCGCGGCAAGGGAAGGGCGTGCGGGTTGAAGCGTGCGCGGGCGGCGGCCGAGGCGCGTGTATCCGGGGTTGGGGTGAAGCGTGCGCGAGCGGCGGCTGGGAGTGCAAAAAGGTGTTGGGGCGGGGCGTGCGGGGGATAAAGCGTGCGCGGGTGACGGCCGAGGCGCGATGTATCCGGGGGGCGTGTGCAGGCAGTGGCCGGGAAGGCGAAGCGTCAGTGTGGGGTATGCCGGGGTGAAGCGGGTGCAGGCAGCGGCCGGGGAGTGACGGAAAACGGCGGGCCGCCCCTTTTCGTGGGGCGGCCCGTCGGATCGGTATCTGCGTCGAACTGCGTGTTTGCCGGTGCGAATTACTGCGGCTGCTGGGTCAGATAGGCTTCGTAACAGTCGAGCATCCAGGTGTGATCGTCCTTTGCCGCTTTTTTGCGCGCCTTGCCCTCGGGGCCTTTGAACCAGTCCTTGATAAAATCCTTGAGTCCCGGTTTCTTATCCTTGAGCAGTACGGTATTGAGCAGGCTGTAGGAGTAGGCGATCTGGTCGGGATCGTCGTGGAAACTCAGACAGAACATGGTCATCAGTACGCGGCGGTTGATGTTGCCGTTCTGTACCGTGGTCCAGTACTTGTACCAGTAGACGGTGGCGTGTTCCGACGAAGCGTCCTTGCAGATGAACATGTTGTTGGTGTGGTAGCGGTTTCCGATCGAGGGACTGGCCACGGGGTGCGACTCCCAGCGGATGCCGTTGGGGTACTCGTCGGAGGGTTCGGTGTAGTCGATCGTGGCGACCTCGTCGGCGGTGTACTTGGCCGACTCTCCGCCCTTGCCGTCGGGGGTAGGGGCGAGTTTGAAGGAGTAGTTGGGCCGTTTGAGCTGGAGGATGTGGGGTTGCCACATGGCCGTCAGATAGCCTTCGACAGTCTCGCCCGTCTTGAGGGTGACGATTACGTGGCGGAACTCCTGGTCCTTCTCTTTCTTGTTTTTGGCCTCGGCGGGCCCTGCCGTGCAGATCGCTGCGATCAGGACGACGGCAAAAAGCAGGAAGCGTTTCATGAGTTGGTGTTGGAAATAGGATTATTGGAAATAGGGTTGTCGGAGATGGACCGGATGGTCGTGTCGGCGGTGCGGGGATGGTAGTCGCGCAACAGCAGGAGCGTCTTTTTTCGCGATGTGAAGGAGCCTCGGATCCGTCGGGCCAGTTCGGGGTCATCGGCCACAAAAGCGGCTGTGCGTCTGCGGAAGGCGTTGCCGTTCCTCCGGTTCACGCGCCCGAGCGACCGGAGGGCCGGCGAATCCCCTTTCTGGAGGTAGATCCTGATCTTCGATGTGCGTAAGGCTCCCACACGGGCCAGCTCGGTTCCGCCGCCGGTGGCGTAGAGGCGGTATCCCACGCGCGAATAGAGGAGCACACGGATCGATGGGGTCGCCAGTATCCGGTGGCACCATCCCTTTTCGGTGGGGAGGAACGTGTGGTGCTCTTCGGGGGTGCGGGAGTGCCAGAGCACCACCGAGTCGATCTCGTCGTAACGGTAGCGTATGCGCTGCTTCGTCTTGCGGCGGAATGCGTCGCGAAAGGCGTCCAGGTCGCCGTGCTTGCGGGGAATCCTGATACGGTCCTTCCCCGTGAAGCGGTGGACGGTTCCGTCCTTGAGCCAGACGCTCCCTTCGACGAGCGTGGCGGCCCGCAGTCCCATGACGGCGAGCAGGGTACAGAGCAGGAGAATCGGTTTTGCGGACATGGTAGTGTACATTTTCTTATGCAAAGATAAATCCCCCCCCCGAATTTGCAAGTTTTTCGGACTGAATTTTGCTTCGGAACAGAAAAAAAACGGGAAAAAACGGAGGGCGGCGCGGATGGCCTGTCGGTCGGCCGCGGGCGGAGGTCCTCGGGTGTGACGGGCGGAGACCCTGCCGGTTGCGGCGGGCGAAGCCGACTAAATCTCGCGTCGCATGCGGTAATTTGTAAAAAAATCGCTACATTTGCGATCGCTTATACAGGAAAAGATGATAAATACCGTGTTCAAAATCTTGACGCAGGGGGATGGACCGGCCGGCGGACTGATTGTCCCCGACAGCGTGCAGAAGGCGCGTTGGGCGGAGGCGGTCGGGCAGCTGTCCAACTTCGACCTGGAGCAGACCTTGCGGTCGCTGGTGGCGGATCTGATCTGGGTCGGGCTGAAGGTGATGGTGGCGCTGTTCATCTATCTTGTGGGCCGCTGGCTGATCCGCCGTATCGCGCGCGTGATGGAGCGGGCCTTCGAACGGCGGAATGTCGATACGTCGCTGCGCTCGTTTTTGCTTACGCTGGTGCGTGTGATTTTCTATATTATGTTGATCCTGACTGTTATACAGCTTGTCGGGATCAACACCACGTCGATCGTGGCCCTGCTGGCGTCGGCGGGTCTGGCCATCGGCATGGCGTTGAGCGGCACGCTGCAAAACTTCGCGGGCGGTGTGATGATCCTCCTACTGCGGCCCTATCGGGTCGGGGATTTCATCTCGGCGCAGGGACAGTCGGGCACGGTGGAGGAGATCATGCTCTTCACCACGCGCATCATCACGGGCGACCGGCAGACGATCTTTATCCCCAACAGCTCGATTTCGTCGGCCATTATCGACAACTATTCGCATTCGGAACTGCGCCGTGTGGATATCGCGGTGGCGATCTCCTACGGCGACGATGTGGATGTGGCGCGCGCGACGCTGCTGGAGCTGTGCGCGGCCGACGGGCGCGTGCTGAAGGATCCCGGGCCGAAGGTCGTGGTCACGGATCTGGGCGAAAGCTCGGTGAACCTGTCGCTGCGGCTGTGGGTCGCAAACGCCGATTACTGGGATGTGCGTTTTGCCATGAACGAGCGGATCTACAAGGAGTTGCCGCGACGGGGCATCAGCTTCCCCTTCCCGCAGATGGATCTGCATATCAAGAACAATCAACAAAAAGAGAGATAAACTATGGAACTGAAAGAGATTCTGGCCATTGCGGGCCAACCCGGACTTTATAAATTCGTGGCGCAGTCGTCGCGCGGCGGTGTGATCGTCGAGTCGCTGGCGGACGGCCGGCGGATGAATGCGGCCGCTACGTCGCGTGTGAGCGCCCTGACCGAGATTTCGATCTTCACCGAGGGCGAGGATATCGCGCTGGCCAAGGTGCTGACCAACCTCTATGCCTATGCCGGGGGCAAGGAGGCCATCAGCCCCAAGGAGAGCCCCGAACGGCTGAAGGAGTATTTCGCGCAGGTGTTGCCCGACTATGACCGCGACCGCGTGCACGTGTCGGATATGAAGAAGGTCTTCTCGTGGTACAATATCCTGATCAAGGCGGGCTTCACGGAGTTTGCGCTGCCCGAGGAGGCGGACGGAGCGGACGCCGAGGCGCAGGCCGAGTAACGGCCGCGCCATGCCAGGAGCTGTTTTTTCTATATTTGTCCGAGAGTTACATTTGTGTGGCGCGATGCAAATATGAACGAGAAATCATGGCTGTGCAAGAAAACAGGCGAGAAAAATCGCCTGTTGAGCGAAAAACATTGCAGTACCTCCATGAAATCGGTATGAGTCGATATGATTTCTGTCGTAAAACCGGTATTGCACGAGGGATTCTCGCTCAAGACAATGGAATAAGCGGGGCGAATATATCGGGATTTCTCGCTTGTTTCCCGGAGGTGTCGGTCGATTGGCTCTTAACCGGTCGTGGCCCGATGTTGCGTCAACAACCCGACGAAGCGACGCCTTCCATGCAAGCGACGTTCCCGTTACGTTCCGATCATTCGGTCGAATTGCAAAACATACTGCTGTACGAACTCGATGCAACGGCTGGATCGGTTGCATTATTTGCCGATAAGAGGACCTGTCAGCCTGTCGACTTTCTGCAAATTCCCGATCTGCCACCCTGCGATGGAGCTGTTTATGTGCGAGGCGGTTCGATCCGTGCGCTCGCCCTTATCAAAGCCAGTGTGCGATTCAATACGATGGGCTGATGAAACGCATTTACATAGTCATTGCCTGGATACTCGGTATCTGCTATACTTTCCTTTCGGTCATCCTGCTGGCAGTTGCGCCGATAGGGACAGCTCTGTCCATTATCGCTCTGTTCGCATTCCTTATGACGGGATTGATATTGAGCATCCGCAAACAACAGTCCGCCGCATCCACGACGCCCGAACCGGTATTATCTATCCACGCATCGCCACGATTGCTACTTGATGGAGGAAAAGGGGTGCAGTTGCTGGAGAGCATTCAGATTATCGAAACGACGCACAATCTTCGGACGCTCGACACCCGAATCGAATTCATCATTCCGCTTTACGAACAGTTCCTCGTTCATTGTCGTTTCGACATTTACGGCGATTTCGTGCGGGCAGCCATTGACCGGTACAATACGATGTATCCCGACCGTACGTTGAGCAGCGACCAATTGCGATTACTCAGCGTCCCCAACCGTAATGAGATGCTGTCGTTCATCAGCCGCTCCATCGCCTGCAGTTATGCCAGCTACGTCCGATTGCAACAAGCGCAGATCGGCTCTCTCGTCCGGCCTTCCGCGAAATTAAAGCGATACGAAGCCATCAAGGCGCAACGCAGCGAGTTCCTTGCCTTGTATAGCCGTTATTCTATTCCCGAACAAGAAAATCGCCGCGCGATTGAACTGTTGGCAATCGAATAAACGTCGGTGTCATACAGGTCGACAAAAGCCCTAAAAAAGGGGAATACACGAAAAAAGAGGTGCGCAAATAACTATTGTATTGATATTCTGATATTTGTATATTTCTTGCCTTGCGTTATATAGGGCACTTTTCCGCCTCTATAAGCCCGATATTTGAGGCTGTCCTCGAAATATCGGGATTTTTATGCCATGCGGCCGTTCCGGATGGCAAAAAGACGGTTGCGTTGGTCATTTGGTCGGATTTGTGGCTCTA
Source organism: uncultured Alistipes sp. (assembly GCA_964533725.1). Taxonomy (GTDB): domain Bacteria; phylum Bacteroidota; class Bacteroidia; order Bacteroidales; family Rikenellaceae; genus Alistipes. The sequence continues at coordinate 6,438 of CAZHMX010000021.1, forward strand.
AACTTGTCAAAAGGCGAAAACGCATGAAAACTTGTGTTGTTTTTTGAGTTTTGTTTTATACCTTTGCGGGACGAAAAAAAGAGAGGGGAGAATTATGCTCGAACAGGAACGAATCATCCGGCATGCGGCCGAGTTGTTTATTCGCAGCGGTGTCAAGGCGGTCCGCATGGACGATGTGGCCCGCAGCCTGGGGATGTCGAAACGGACGCTTTACGAAATGTTCGGCGACAAGGAGACCCTGCTCGAGCGGTGCATCCTCTATCACTTCGAACAGGAACATCGGCGTTTTGTGGCCATCGGCATGTCGGCCGACAATGTGCTGGAGGCCTTGTTGCGTGTCATTTCGGCGTTGCGCGAATGTTATGCCGAGGTGATGCGTCTTCGCGAGGAGATGTACCGCTTCTATCCCGGGGTGGCGGAACGGCTGAAGGCGCACGGGGCTTCGGAGAGTTCGGCCCACCTGCACGATTTTCTGGTCAAGGGAATCGAGGAGGGGTATTTCGACCCGCAACTGCCGTTGGCGCTGATGGTGGCGCTGTTGGAATACAACCTGCAGGGAGTGGCGACCCGCCACCTGAAGGTGGACACCACCGGGATGACCCCCGACCGCATCTTCGAGCAGGCCCTGATCTACTTCCTGCGCGGCATCTCGACTGCCAGGGGGATCGATGTGATCGAAAATTATTTGAAACGGAAAAATCAATAAACACTATGGCTATCAAAAGAGCAATAACCTTTGCCGTCGCCCTGGCGCTCGCCTTTACGGCTGCGGCGCAGGAGCCGAAACAGGTGACGCTGACCCTCCGTCAGGCCCTCGATCTGGCTTCGAGCGACAACCCCACCATCAAGGTGAACGAGATGGAGATCCAGCGTTACGACTACGTGAAACAGGCGACGTGGGGCAATCTGTTGCCGCAACTGTCGGCTTCGGGCTCCTATCAGCACACCTTTATCAAACAGAACATGTCGAAGGGCTTCGAGATGGGTGCCAAGCAGTACGACAACCTGCAGGCCTCGCTGCAACTCACCCTGCCGCTGTTCGCCCCGCAGGTCTACCGCACCCTGAAGCTGAACCGGAGCCAGATGGAGGCCGCCGTCGAGACGGCACGCGCCAACCGCATTACGCTGGCGTCGGAGGTCAAGAAGGCCTATTACAACATCCAGCTGGCCGAGCAGTCGCTGGAGGTGCTGCACCGTTCGGAGGCGACGATCCGCCGCACGGTCGAGGATACGGAGCTGCGTTACAACAACGGTCTGGTCTCGGAGTACGACCTGCTGACGGCCCAGGTGCAGCTCAGCAACCTGCGTCCCACGATCCTGCAGACCGAAAATTCGATCGCCGTGGCCAAAATGCTCCTGAAGATGTATCTGTCGATCCCCTCCGATGTGGAGATCGAGGTGAGCGGTACGCTGGACGGGGAGCGCGAGACGGTCTTTGCGGGCGGTGCGGAGCTGTCGACCGACCTCTCGGAGAACTCCGACCTGCGACAGCTGGACCTGCAGCGCGACCTGCTGTCGCGTCAGCTGAAGGTCAACAACGCCGCGCGCATGCCGGTGATCTCGGCTTTCGGAACCTTCACGCTCTCGGGTACGAACATGGGTTCGATCGACTGGAGCTCGATTACGGGCGGTGCCGGCGGTGAAGCGGGCGGCGGCGGTTTCGGAATGACGGGCGCCAAGATGGACCGCAGCTGGTACTGGCAGAATCCTTTAGTGGCCGGCATTCAGCTTTCGGTGCCGATCTTCGGCGGTCTGGTGCACTCGAGCCAGGCCAAATCGATCAAAAACCAGCTCCGCCAGCTGGATCTCCAGCGCGAATACCGCCGTCAGAGCCTCGGCGTGGAGGTGCGCACGGCGATCAACGCCCTGATGACGGCGCGCGAACAGATGTTCGTGCAGGAGAAGACCGTCCGTCAGGCCGAGAAGGCCTATGCGATCTCCGACACGCGCTATCGTGCCGGGGCGGGTACGATCCTCGAGCTGAACAGCGCCGAATTGTCGCTCACGCAGGCGCGGCTGAACTTCTCGCAGTCGATCTATGACTTCCTGTCGGCCAAGGCCGAGTATGACCGTGTGAGGGGCAGCGAAGAGTAAAACGTGGAATAATAAACAGCAAAAGATATGAAACAGACATTGGTATTGATCGCCGCAGCCCTTTTGATGGCCGCCTGCGGCTCCGGCGAAAAGAAGGCCGAGACCGTGGCCGAGAAGCCGCGCGTGCTGACCCGTACGACCCCGGCCGTCAAGGATCAGGTGACGATCCGCGAGCAGTACACCTCCGAGGTGCAGCCCTATCGCGAAAACGACATTACGCCCGCCGCACAGGGGGTCCATATCGACCGCATTCTGGTGGACGTCGGCTCGCGTGTGAAGCAGGGCGACCTGCTGGTGACCCTCGATCCCACGCAGTATACCCAGCAGCTGGTGAGCCTCAGGAACATCGAGGCCGATTACAACCGTCTGAAACCCGTCTACGAGGCGGGCGGCATCTCGGCGCAGCAGCTCGAGCAGACGCGCACGCAGCTGGAGGTGCAGCGCGAAGTGGTCGCCAACCTCAAACGCAACATCGAGTTGCGTTCGCCGCTGACGGGCGTGGTGACGGCGCGTAACAACGAGGCCGGTGATCTGTTCGCCAACGCTCCGATTCTGCACGTGATGCAGATCGACCCGCTGAAGGTGATGGTCAATATTTCGGAGGAGTATTACCCTGTGGTCAGGAAGGGTATGCCGGTCGAACTGGTGGTCGACCTCTACGGCGAGAAGACTTTCCAGGGCAAGGTGTCGCTCGTCTATCCCGCCCTGGATCCCACGACCCGCACCTTTACGGTCGAGGTGACCGTGCCCAACGCCAAGGAGGAGCTGCGTCCGGGCATGTTTACGCGCGCCAACTTCAACATGGGAGAGCGTGAGGGCGTCTTAGTGCCCGATGTGGCGATACAGAAACAGATCGGTTCGGCCGAGCGTTACCTCTACGTGATCAAGGAGGGCGTGGCCGAGCGCCGCAGGGTCGTTACGGGTCGCCAGCAGGGCGATCTGGTCGAGATCCTGAGCGGCGTCGAGCCGGGCGAAGAGGTGGCCGTGACGGCGCTGTCGCGTTTGGGCGAAGGGGTCGAGGTCCGGGTGGAGAACAACTAAAAGCGCTTCAGGTCTATGAAAATTTACGAAAGCGCCGTTCGCAAACCCGTCTCTACGGCCCTGCTGTTCATCGGTGTGATCATCTTCGGACTCTTCTCGCTGATGAATCTCGCCGTCGACCAGTACCCCGATATCGAGGTGCCCTACATCTCGGTCATCACCACCTATCCGGGTGCCAACGCGGCCGATATCGAGACCAACATTACCCGTGTGCTGGAGGATAACCTCAACACGGTCAACAACCTGAAGAAGATGACCTCCAAATCGTCGGACAACGTCTCGATGGTTTCGCTGGAGTTCGAATACGGGTCGGACCTCACCGAGGCGGCCAACGACGTGCGCGACGTGGTGTCGCGTTCGCAGTCGATGCTGCCCGACGATGTGGACTATCCGACGGTCTTCAAGTTCTCGACCTCGATGATCCCCGTGATGATGCTCGCGGTGACGGCCGAGGAGAGCTATCCCGCACTGAACAAGATCCTCGACGAGAAGTTAGTCAACGTGCTCAACCGTGTCGACGGCGTGGGTTCGGTGGCCATCATCGGTGTGCCCGAACGCGAAGTGCAGGTCAATGTCGATCCCCGCAAACTGGATGCCTTCGGCCTTTCGGTCGAGCAGCTGGGACAGATCATCGCCGCCGAGAACGTCAACGTGCCGGGCGGTACGATGGATATCGGCAACCAGACCTTCAACATCAAGGCCGACGGCGAGTTTTCCGACAGCGAGCGCGACTTGCGTAACGTGGTGATCTCGAACCGCGGCGGCCGCACGGTGCGTTTGAGCGACGTGGCCGAGATCCGCGACACGCTCGAGAAGGCAACGATGGACGAACGGGTCAACGGTCAGTTGGGCGTGCGCGTGATCATCCAGAAACAGTCGGGCGCCAATACGGTCGATATCATCAAGGAGATCCAGAAACGTCTGCCCGCCATCGAGGCCTCGTTGCCGCCCGACACCCGAATGTCGCTCATCTTCGAGGGTTCGCAGGAGATCAAGGATGCCATCAACTCGCTCTCGGAGACCATCCTGTACGCCTTTATCTTCGTGGTGCTGGTGGTGATGATCTTCCTGGGACGCTGGCGCGCCACGTTCATCATCTGTCTGACGATCCCCGTGTCGCTGATCTGTTCGTTCATCTACCTCTTCGCCACCGGGTCGACGATCAACATCATCTCGCTCTCGTCGCTCTCGATCGCCATCGGTATGGTCGTCGACGATGCCATCGTGGTGCTGGAGAACATCACCACCCACATCGAACGCGGTTCGACCCCCAAGGAGGCGGCCATCTATGCCACGAACGAGGTGTGGCTGTCGGTCATTGCCACCACGCTGGTGGTCGTGGCGGTCTTCCTGCCGCTGACGATGATCTCGGGCATGGCGGGTATCCTCTTCCGCGAGCTGGGCTGGATCGTGACCATCGTGGTCTGCGTGTCGACCACGGCGGCCATCTCGCTGACGCCGATGATGTCGGCCTATATGCTCAAATTGGGCGGCGGCGACCACGACTACAAGGGAATCGGCATACTCTACAAGCCCATCGACAAGGCCCTCACGTGGCTGGACAACGCCTATGCCCGGATTTTGCAGTGGGTGGTCGGCCACCGTCGTGTGACGCTGGGTGTGATGATGAGCCTCTTCTTCGTCTCGCTGCTGTTGCTGAAACAGGTGCCGGTGGAGTTCTTCCCGCCCTCGGACAACGGACGTATCTCGGCCATGGTGAAGTTAGAGCAGAATATCGGGGTGGAATATACGTCGCGCATTGCCCGTCAGATCGACTCGATCATCTACCGCGAGTTTCCCGAGGTGCTGGTGGTCTCGGCCTCGGCGGGTGCCAACTCGTCGAGCAACGCCTTCGCGGCGATGCAGACCACCGGTTCGCACATCATCAACTACAACCTGCGTCTGCCCCGTTCGACCGAGCGCGAACGCTCCATCTACCAGATCTCCGACCTCCTGCGCCGGGAACTCGACCGCATCCCCGAGGTCAAGGAGTATACCGTCACGCCGGGCGGTCAGAGCGGCGGCATGGGCGGTGCCTCGACGGTCGATCTGAAGGTCTTCGGTTACGATATGAACGAGACGGACCGCATCGCCAACGAACTGAAGGTGAAGATGGCGGCCCTGAGCGGCACGCGCGACGTGCGTCTGTCGCGTGACGAGCTGCGTCCCGAATACAACGTGGTCTTCGACCGCAACCGACTCTCTTACTACGGCATGAGCTCCGCAACCGCTTCGCAGGCCGTGCGCAACCGCATCAACGGTCTGGAGGCCTCGAAATACCGCGAGGACGGCGACGAATACGACATCGTGGTCCGTTACGCCGAGCCCTTCCGCGAACATCTGGAGGACGTCGGGAACATCACGCTCTACAACAGCGCCGGCCGTCCCGTGAAGCTCTCCGAGGTGGGCGAGATCCGCGAGGAGTTCACCGTGCCGTCGATCGAGCGCGAGAACCGCCAGCGCGTGGTGACCGTGCAGTCGACGATGGGCGAGGGCGTGGCGCTGGGCGACGTGCTGAACGACGTGCGGGCGATGCTGGCCGACTATGCGGTGCCCGACGGCGTGGATATCGAGATCGGCGGTACGGTGGAGGACCAGGGCGACACCTTCTCCGATATCCTGACCCTCTTCGTGCTGATCGTCATCCTGGTCTACATCGTGATGGCCACGCAGTTCGAGTCGCTCAAGTTCCCGTTCATCATCATGTTCACCATTCCGTTCGCCTTCACGGGCGTCTTCCTGGCCCTGTGGCTGACCGCGACGCCGCTCTCGATCATCGCCCTGATCGGCGCCATCATGCTGGTGGGTATCGTCACGAAGAACGGTATCGTGATGGTCGACTACATGAACCTGCTGGTCGAGCGCGGTTCGACGGTCTTCGATGCCGTGATCGCCGGCGGCAAGAGCCGTCTGCGTCCCGTGCTGATGACCTCGTTTACGACCGTCCTGGGTATGTTGCCTCTGGCCATCGGTTCGGGCGCCGGTTCCGAGACGTGGCAGCCGATGGGTATCGCCGTGATCGGCGGTCTGACCTTCTCGACCATCCTGACCCTCTTCGTGGTGCCCGTGCTCTATGCCATCATGGTCAACCGCTCCCTGCGCAAGCAGCAGGAAAAGGCCCTCAAACACAAAAATTAAACCTTGTAACGTCTTATGAAAGCGATATTTATAACCTATAACCAAGCCCTTACGGACCGTGTGCAGGCCATCCTGGACGAAAACGGGATCCGCGGTTTCACCCGCTGGGGATTGACCGAAGGTCGCGGCAGTGTCGACGGCGAACCCCACTACGGCACCCATGCCTGGCCCTCGATGAACGCCTCGATTCTGGCCATTGTCGCCGATGAGAAGATCCCCGTGTTGCTCGACGCCCTGCGTGAGATGGACGCAACGACCAAGATGCAGGGCTCGCGTGCCTTTGTCTGGAGTATCGAGCAGTGCTCGTAGCTTCGCTCTCCCATGATGCAAAAACCCCTCCTTGAATCCAAGGAGGGGTTTTTGCATCATGGGAGAGCGAAGGAAACGGCTTGTTCGGGTTCGCCCGGGAGCTTGGGCTGACCATCGGGCCAGAGCGTGCACCCGCCTTTGGCTCCGTTGTCCGGTTTTCCCGGCGGCCGTTACCGGTTCGGTTCCGGCTGTGCGGCCGTGGCGGTCGAGTCGGCCGCCGACGCAACGACGATCTCGGTTTGCGGGATGACGCTCACGGCCTCGTTCATCAGGTTGTCCTTCGATTGGGTCGGTGCAGGCAACGATGCGTCGGGGCGGTGATAGTCATGCCAGATATAGGCCCCTGCGGCGCATGACGCCGCACCGCAGACCATGATGACGACGGCGAAGACGCTCAGGATCTTGGAATTCACCTTGCGCAGGGCGATCAGACAGAACAGCACGTAGATGATCAGGGCGATGGCGATGGCCAGGGTCAGGGCCCAGATGGCGACAACCCAGCCGGGTGCCCCGAAGGTGTTGTTGAACAGGTCGACATACCCCTCTTTCAGTGCGGCCAGAATGAACATGACGACCACCCCGAAGGCAAAGGTCAGCGGCAGGAGCAGACAGATCAGCAGGAATTTCAGGAAGAAGAGCACGATCTGGCCGATGGCGACCAGCAGCCCTGCGGCCACCGTGCGGGGACGGCCGTCGGGGTCGGCCGAGGCGGTGCGCTGCGAGAAATTGGCCTCGCGCAACGTCTTTTCGGTGATCCGCTCGCCCGTCATCTCTAACTTCTGGCGGGCGGTGCGTGCCCCGGGGATGGCGAACCACATGATGACGTAGCAGATGTTGATGATGGCGAAGATCTGCGCCAATACGCTGCAGAGCCATGCATGGCCGCCGATCATCCCCACGACGATGATGAGTACCACCGGCAGGAAGTAGATCAAACGGATCCACGTGCGGTCGATGTCGAAGAATGCGGCCAGACCGGCGAATACGCCGCCTAATTTGGCGTGTTCGACGTCACGGTAGATGCGGCGGACGATCTGGGGCATCGGTCGCGGTGCGGCGTCGGACTCTTCGCCGCCGATCTCCTCGGCCGAACCCATTTGGTGCAGAATCTCGTTGATGAGCGTCAGCTCCACCACGCGGCTGTTTGCCTGGCGGTCCAGAATCAGCTCGGCAATGCGGGTCTCGATGTCGGTGACGATCTCCTCGCCGCCCTCGGTCTTCTCGTAACGCTCCTTGAGCCGGTTCAGATAGGACTCCAGCGTGTCGTAGGCGTCGGTGTCAAACGTAAAGGCGATACCGGCCAGACTGCAACGTTTAACCTCTTTCATAGTCGTCTGTGGTTTAAGCTGTTATTGATTGTGTTTGAACGATCCGCCGCTCGACGTCTTGCCCGAAACCCGGCCTGTGCCGAAGGTCTCGATCGAACTGCCGCTCGAGGCTCCGAGATGGAAGGTCTCCGTGGCGCGGGCCGTGATCTTGGCCCCGCTCGAGGTCTCCGAACGGTTGCCCCGGGCGGTTAACCTCGAGGCGTCGATCTTGGCGGCCGACGAAGCCTCGAACGCGGTGGTCTGCGCACGTCCCGACAACGTGATCTTGGAGGCCGACGAGGCTTCGGCCGTCAGATCCTCCACTGCCACGTCGGCTTCGATCTTGGCGGCTGACGAGGTCTGCATCTCCGCTTTGCGTGCGGTCAGCTTCGCGATCCTGATCTTGCTGGCCGACGAGGCCTCCAGCTCCACCTTGGCGGCTTCTATGTTCGAAAGGTCTATTTTGGCGGCCGACGAGGTGTCGATATCCAGTTCGTTCAGGGTCAGCGCATCGGTCGAGACGATCTTGGCGGCTGACGAAGCGGCGAGTTCGGACAGCGTGTGGTCGACGGGAACGGTCACCTCGACGGTGATGTCGCTGATCGAATGGATCGCCTTGTCGATCGTGACCCGAAGCTTTTGCTCCTTGCAGGTGATCACCACGTAGGGCATCACGTTGTCGTCGGCCTTGATTTCGATGACGTCCGAGGCGGCGGTGGTCAGGATAACCTTCACCGCGCGTGACGCTTCGATCTCGCTAAAGGCCGGTTTGGCGATCTGTTTGGTGATCAGGTTGCCGCTGCCGACGAGTTTGTTGCGGTCCCCGAAGAGGCTGTAGGAGGTTCCCTTTTTGGCGTCGGCCGTTTGGGGACAGATGGCGGCCAGAAGCAGCGCGAGCGTTGCGCCGAGCGCGTAGCATATGTTGCGTATCATGGTTTTGTGTCGTTTTTAAGGTTTTTGTTATTGGTTTTCGGCAGCCGCGCCGGCATCCTCCGGGGTTACGTCTTCAGCAGTCGCGCCGGTATCGGTTGCCGTTGCGCCGGTTCCGCTTGCGGCCGCTTGGGGTTCGGATGCCTCGGTGCCGTAACGGACGGCCTGGATCTGGCTGACCATCTCGATCCACGCCTCGTCCATATCCTTGAGGTATTCGCGGCCGCGTTCGGTCAGGGTGTAATATTTGCGCGGAGGGCCCTGGGGCGACTCCTCCCAGTGGTAGGTCAGCAGGCCCAGGTTCTTCTGGCGGGTCAATATGGGGTACAACGTGCCCTCGACCACGATCATCTGGGCGCGCTTCAACTCCGCGATGATCTTCGGGGCGTAGGATTCCCCGCGGGACAGGATGGCTAAAATGCAGTAGTCCAGGATCCCTTTGCGCATTTGCGCCTTTACATTTTCATCGGTCATGGTACAATGGTTTTGATTTTAACGGTTTACGGCGGGGTTTAGCGGAACCACCATCCACAGAATCAGATAGGGAATCGGCAAAATGCCGAAACAGCAGAGCACGAGCGCGATCAGACGCATCGGGCCGACCTCCCAGCCGCAATATTCGGCAATGCCGCCCAAGACACCGCCGATGATGCGGTCGCGCGAGCGGTAGAGACGGCGGTACTGTCCTTCGGCGCGCTGCTGCTGTGCCCAGGTGGTCCGCTCCTCCTCGGGCATTACGATCCACAGAATCAGATAGATCCAGATCGAGAGTCCGGCGAAGGCCATCAGGAGGATCGTGAGCACGCGGACGATCGAGCTGTCGACTGCGAAATGGCGGGCAATGCCGCCGCAGACGCCGGCCAGAATGCGGTCGTTTCGCGAACGGCGCAGGTTTCCTGTGTGCGGACGCGACGTCTCGGCCGTGTCCCCGTAGGCATCGTTGGCGGCATCTGCGAAGGTGTCGCCGAAATCCTCCGGAGCGCCCATCTGTGCCTCGGTGTGTTTGACCAGATCGAGCGTCACGACCATCATCGGCGAGGGGAGGTGTTCGCTGAAGATCTCGGCGATACGGGCCTCGATGTCGGCGAGCGTCTCGTCCTGCACGTCGGGGGAGAGCCGACGCCTGATCCGACCCAGATACCGCTGCAACTCCGTGTAGGCATCCACGTCGAGCGTAAAGGCCTGTCGGGCAATGTTGACTTGGATTGTCTCTTTCATCTTTTTACTATTTGTGGGGTTTATTACTTTTCACACCGCAAATATAGCGCTTTTTTATTACTTTGCAATACAAAGTACATGATTTTTTTGAATTTTTCTGTTTTTTTATTGCGGCCGGGACTATACCTTGTATTAATATGGCGGGGTTTGCGGCGGCAGGGGGGCATGGGATAGGCCTGCGGTCACAGGGGCGGGTTACGGCAATAGGGCAGGGCGGTGGCCGATTTGCCGTTTGCGGCGACGGAGCCTGTGGCGATTCGACGGCCCTGCGACCAATTCGGTATCTTCGGCAAAACCGAGGATCCGACAGCCCGGCAAAATCAAATAAATTTGTTTTTGCTCTCGCTTAATCGTATCTTTGGCTTCGCCGAAGATACTCTCGCTCGGCAAAATCAAATAAATTTGCTTTTGCTCTCGCTTAATCGTATCTTTGTATCCGATAAACCGGAACCCCAACCGAAAAACCCATAACCTGAAAATCGGATGAAAAAGCTGTGGATGGCAAGCCTGCTGCTGCCGCTTGTGCTGGCGCTCGGATGTGCCCGCGTGGACCCCTCGCAAGACCCCGAACTGGAGGCTGAAATCGAAAAGACCCTCGCGCGGATGACCCTCGAGGAGAAGATCGGCCAGATGACCGAACTGGCAATCGACGTGTTGGGCTCGTGGCGCGACGGCGAATTCTTCCTCGACGAGGAGAAACTCCGGGAGGCGATCGGCGTCTGCAAGGTGGGCTCGGTGCTCAATGCGCCGGGCAGTCCGACGGCGCAGACCCCCGAAAAGTGGGTTGAGATCATCGGACGGATTCAGGAACTCTCGATGGAGACGATGGGCATCCCCTGCATCTACGGCTTGGACCAGAACCACGGCACGACCTATACGCTGGGCGGGGTGCTGTTTCCGCAGAATATCAACCTCGGCGCCTCGTTCAATCCCGAACTGGCGCGTCGTGCGGCCGAGATTACGGCCTATGAGACGCGTGCGGCCGACTGTCCGTGGACCTATTCCCCGACGGTCGATCTGACGCGCGATCCGCGCTGGAGCCGTGTGTGGGAGAATTTCGGCGAGGATCCGCTGGTGAATGCCGTGATGGGATCGGCCCAGGTGCGCGGTTTCCAGGGCGACGACCGCAACCGCATCGGCCCGACCCGTATCGCCGCCACGCTCAAACACTACATGGGTTACGGCGCACCCCGCACGGGCAAGGACCGTACGCCGGCCTATATCTCCGAATCGGACCTGCGCGAGAAGTTCTTCGAACCCTTCCGGGCCTGCATCGAGGCGGGCGCCCTCTCGCTGATGGTCAACAGCGGTTCGATCAACGGCCGTCCCGTGCATGCCAGCTACCGACTGCTCACCGAGTGGCTCAAGCGCGACCTGGGCTGGGACGGCATGATTGTCACCGACTGGGCCGATATCAGCAACCTCTACCGGCGCGAATGCGTGGCCGCCGACAAGAAGGAGGCGATCGAGTTGGCCATCAATGCCGGCATCGATATGTCGATGGATCCCTACGATCTGGATTTCTGCCGCCTGCTCAGGGAACTGGTTGAGGAGGGACGGGTCAGCGGCGAGCGGATCGACGATGCCGTGCGCCGCGTGCTGCGTCTGAAATACCGTCTGGGACTCTTCGACCGGCCGAATACCTGTCCTGCGGACTATCCCGATTTCGGTTCGGCCGAACATGCCGCCGTGGCGGTGCGTGCCGCCGAGGAGTCGGAGGTGTTGCTCAAGAATGAGGGCGGACTGCTGCCGCTGAAGCCGGGGCTGAAGATCCTCGTGACGGGTCCCAATGCCCATTCGATGCGCTGCCTGAACGGCGGTTGGAGCTATTCGTGGCAGGGACACCTGACGGACCGTTTCGCCGGTGGCTACAACACGATCTACGAGGCGGTGGCCCGGAAGTTCGGCCCGTCGAACGTGACTCTGGAGCAGGGGGTGACCTATTCCGCCGAAGGTGCCTACGACGCGGAGGATGCCTCCGGAATCGCCCGGGCGGTGGCTGCGGCCCGTCGTGCCGACGTCGTGCTGGCCTGCGTGGGCGAGAACTCCTATTGCGAGACTCCGGGCAACCTCTCGGATCTGGCCCTGTCGGAGAACCAGCGCCATCTGGTCAGGGCGCTGGCCGCAACGGGCAAACCCATCGTCCTGATTCTGAACGAGGGCCGTCCGCGTCTTGTCAGCGATATCGAACCGCTGGCCGACGCCGTTATCGACATCCTGCTGCCCGGAAACTTCGGCGGCGACGCGCTGGCCAATATCCTGGCGGGCGACGCCAACCCCAGCGCCCGGATGCCCTATACCTACCCGCGCCACCCGGCCGAGCTGATGACCTACGACTATCGCGTCAGCGAGGAGACGGACAAGATGGAGGGCGCCTATGATTACGACGCCGCGGTCTCGGTGCAGTGGCCGTTCGGTTACGGCAAGAGCTACACGACCTTCGCCTACGACAATTTCCGCTGTTCGAAACCGGAGTTCACGGCCGGCGACGAGCTGGTCTTCACGGTCGATGTCACGAATACGGGCGACAGGACCGGCAAAGAGGCGGTGATGCTCTTCAGCCGCGATCGGGTGGCCTCGCTCACGCCCGAAAATCGCCGCCTGCGGGCCTTCGAAAAGGTGGAGTTGCAGCCAGGCGAGACCCGGACCGTGACGTTGAGGATCCGGGCCTCCGATCTGGCCTTTGTCGGCGAGGATGGCCGCTGGATTCTGGAGCGGGGCGATTTCCGTATGCAGGCGGGCGACCGCACCCTGCAGATCCGCTGCACCGCCACCCGCCTCTGGACCACGCCCAACAGATAAGGTCCGGACCGCTTTGGTGGGGGGCACACAGTCCGCCCTTCGGCCGCACGGGCCGCCGTATCCGGAAATCCTGTCGCCGGGTCTGCCGATTAAGCGCCTTGCCGCGTGGCGAAACCCGAAGTAACGGAGAAACTAAAAACAACAGATAGTAAGATGATGAAAGCGAGAAACATCCTGTTAACCCTGCTCTTTTTCTTCTTTCTGGGCGCACAGGCGTCCGAAAAGGGTCAGGGCCAACCGGCGAACGACCGGGCGCAATGGGTCGATCTGTGTTACAGAATAGCACGGCCCGTGCTGGAAAACATGAGCCGGGGCGAACTGCAAAAAAACATGAAACTGGAGTTAAGCCCTACGTGGGACGGGCGGGATACCCGGGTGGCCTATATGGAGGCCTTCGGCCGGCTTATGGCCGGCATCTCCCCCTGGCTGGAGCTGCCCGACGACGATACGGCCGAAGGCGTGCAGCGCAAACAGATCCGCGAATGGGCCTTGAACGCCTATCGGAATGCCGTCGATCCGCAGAGTCCGGACTGTCTGCTGTGGCGGGGTCACCAACAGCTGTTGGTGGATGCCGCCTATCTGGCCGAGAGTTTCCTCCGCGCCCCCGGGGCGACGTGGGAGCGGCTGGACGAGACGACGAAAAAACGGTATATCGACTCTTTCAAACAGGTGCGCGTCATTCGTCCGGCCTACAACAACTGGCTCCTGTTCCGGGGTATGGTCGAGGCCTTCCTGCTCTCCGTCGGCGAGGAGCCCGACGGCTATGCCCTGACCGTCGGCCTGAACAAGATAAACGAATGGTATTTGAGCGACGGCTGGTATTCGGACGGGGCGGAGTTTTCGCTGGATTATTACAACGCGTTCGTCATCCATCCCATGTATGTCGAGATCCTGGAGACGTGCAGCAAACACCGCTTCCCCACGCCGGTCGACTGTACGTTGGCCCTCAAGCGCATGCAGCGGTTCAATACGTTCATCGAGCGTCTCATCTCCCCGGAGGGGACCTTCCCCGCCTTCGGCCGCTCCGTGGTCTACCGTATGGGGGCATTCCAGTCGCTGGCCCTGGCCGCCTGGAAATACGGGCTTCCCGAGGGGCTGACCAACGGACAGGTCCGAAGCGCCTTGAGCGCCGTGATGCGCAACATGTTCTCTGTCGAAGGCAATTTCGACGGGCAGGGATTCCTCGCCCTGGGTTTTGCGGGACACCAGCCCGATCTGGCCAATTATTACACGAACAACGGCAGTCTGTATATGACGGCCCTGGTCTTCCTGCCCTTGGGGCTGCCGGCCGACCATCCTTTCTGGAGTGATGCCGCCGAGGAGTGGACCGCGCAAAAGGCATGGAGCGGCAAACCTTTCCCTATCGACGGGCACCGGTCGTTGAAGAACTGATTGCAAGCTGCGCAGATAGAGCCGAAACGACCTTAAAAAAGAGTTTCCGCCGGACAATTCGACCGCCCCGGGGCGTTTTTTTTGCCCCGATTTCGCGCTTGTTTGTCTATTTTTGAATAACTTTGCACAAAATACGATTGCAAAACCATTGAACAACCCAATAAAAATTGCTGTCATGAACCGAAAAATGATTTATGCGCTGCCTTCGCTGGCTTTGGCCGCGACCTCCTGCGCACCGCAACAATCCGAGCCCGCAAGGCCCAACATCCTGCTGATTGTGGCCGACGATCTCGGTATGGGTGACGTCGGAGCCTATGGCGCTACCGCCATCCATACGCCCAATATCGACTCGCTGGCCTGTCAGGGGGTGCGCTTCACCAACGGATACGCCACCTCGGCCACTTCGACGCCGAGCCGCTATGCCATGTTCACGGGCCTTTATCCGTGGCGGAATGCCGACGCCAAGATCCTGCCGGGCGATGCCCCGCTGCTGATTCCGACCGATATTCCCACCCTCCCCAAGATGATGCAGGCGGCCGGTTACAACACCGCAGCCATCGGCAAATGGCACCTCGGCATGGGCGACGGAAATGTCGACTGGAACCGTGAGATCACGCCGAGTGCCAACACCGTGGGTTTCGACTATACGAATGTGATCGCCGCGACGAACGACCGCGTGCCGACCGTCTACGTGAAGAACGGCCTCGTCGAAGGTCTCGACCCCGAGGATCCGATCTACATCGATTACAACAAGAATTTCGACGGGGAGCCTACGGCGCTGACCCATCCCGAGATGCTGAAGATGACGTGGGACCACGGGCATAACTGTTCGATTGTCAACGGGATACCGCGTATCGGCTACATGAAGGGCGGACAAAAGGCCCGCTGGGTCGACGAGCAGATGGCCGACTATTTCGTCGGTGAGGTCCGCAACTTCCTCGACCGGCAGTCCGCCGACAAACCCTTCTTCCTCTATTACGGACTCCACCAGCCGCATGTTCCGCGTGCTCCGCATGCGCGCTTTGTCGGATCGACGGACCTGGGCCCGCGCGGCGATGCCGTGGTCGAGGCCGACTGGTGCGTGGGCGAGGTGATCGCCTGCCTCAGGGAAAAGGGGCTGCTGGAGAATACGCTGGTGATCTTCACGTCGGACAACGGTCCGGTGGTCAACGACGGTTATTGCGACGATGCCGAGGAGCGTTTGGGCGACCACGACCCGCGCGGCGGCACGCGTGGCGGAAAGTACAGCCTCTTCGACGGCGGCACGCACATTCCGCTGATCGTCTGCTGGAAGGGCCGTATCGAAGCCCGGGTTTCGCCGGCCCTGGTTTCGCATCTCGACTTTTTCGCTTCGTTGGGCCGTCTGGTGGGCGGTGAGGTACCCGCGGGGATAGACAGCCGCGAATACCTCGACGCGTTGCTCGGACAGGCCGATTCCGGACGTGAGGAGTTGGTGCTCGAGGCGGATGGCCGGTTAGCCTACCGCAGCGGCCATTATGCGATGATCCCGCCCTACCGCGGTCCGGAGCGGAATGTCACGAAAAACGAGCTGGGCAATGCCCCCGTATGGCGGCTCTATGATCTGGAGGCCGACCGCGGCCAGCTGACCGATATTGCGGCCGACCACGCCGATATCCTCGAGCAGATGAAGTCCTCGTTCCTGCCCCAGGTCGAGGGTTACTTCAAGCCCATGGAATAGCCCCTCCCGGCTTCATGCCCCCGAAAAACCGCAGGGCCGCAGGTGAAAATTTTCCCTGCGGCCCTCGATTTTGACAGCCCGGCATCCGCCCCGGCACTGTCGGAATGCGGACCGCGAATGCAGGCGGCGGCAATGATGGAGATGGCGGCGGACCGAACCCGGATTCGGCTGTAACTAAAGGAACTGCATGCGATCGGAAGTTGGGATCCGCAGATTCTACCTGCAAGTGCAAAATTAGGCAATAAATTTAAAGAACTCAGCAA
>CAZHMX010000022.1:0-22131 GCA_964533725.1 uncultured Alistipes sp.
GGTCGAACTGCATACCCTCGACGACTTCGACGTGGGTATCCGTGCCTTTGGCCTCTTCGACGGTGATGACGCCCTCGTTCTTGACCTTCGACATCGCCTCGGCGATCAGCTTGCCGATCTTGTTGTCGTTGTTGGCCGAGATGGTGGCCACCTGCTCGATCTTGGCGTTGTCGTGGCCGACCTCCTGGCTTTGGGCGCGCAGCGAGGCGACAACCTTCTCGACGGCGGTGTCGATACCGCGCTTGAGGTCCATCGGGTTGGCTCCTGCGGTGACGTTCTTCAGACCTACGCCGATGATGGCCTGGGCCAGTACGGTGGCGGTGGTCGTTCCGTCGCCGGCGTCGTCATTGGTCTTCGAGGCTACCTCGCGGACCATCTGGGCGCCCATGTTGGCGAAAGCGTCCTCCAGCTCGACCTCCTTGGCGACCGTCACGCCGTCCTTGGTGACCTGCGGAGCACCGAATTTCTTGTCGATGATGACGTTGCGGCCTTTGGGACCGAGCGTTACCTTCACGGCGTTCGACAGCGCGTCGACACCCTCCTTGAGCGCCTCGCGGGCCTCTACGTTATATTTGATCTCTTTTGCCATAATGTTCTGTGTGTTAGATGATTGCTAAAATATCGTTCTGTTTCATGATGAGATAGTCGACGCCGTCGATGCTGATCTCCGTGCCGGCATATTTGCCATAGAGCACCTGGTCGCCCACTTTGACCTCCATCTGCACATCCTTCGTGCCCGGACCTGCGGCCACGACTTTGCCTGCGAGGGGTTTTTCCTTGGCGGTGTCGGGGATGAAGAGGCCGCCTGCGGTCTTCTCTTCGGCGGGGTTGGGCAATACCAACACCCGGTCTGCTAACGGTTTTACGTTCATAGTTCTCTGTTTTTTATGTTTTACAATATTTTTCTGTTTGTCCGTCGCGGAACGTCCCGATGACGATCAATCCGTATGCCAAAGGTCTTTTGGCAGGTCCGGGTGTCAAATCTTCGGCTGCGAGGTGACAATTTGGCAGGTGCGGCACCGGCGGATGGCAGGGTCAGGCGATAAAACGGGTATCGACGCCGCCGGCCTGCTCGGGGTAGATCATCACCAGGTTGTTTTCGGCGAAGTGGTTGTCGATGAAATAGGGGACTTTGCTCATCAGCGCGTGCCACGAGATGCGTTCGCGACGGCTCATCACCAGCCACAGACAGTCGTTCTCGCGGATCGACGATGCGGCGGGAATCACGAAACCGTCCTCATCCTCAAAGGGTTCGAACGTCACGTTGACGGGACGGCGTTCGGCTGCGCGGTCGAGGTATCCGATGGTGGTTTGCGAGGCGTGAATCTCCATCCTCACGCCCGTATTGCGGGCCACGTGCCACAGACGCGCCACCCACTGGAGGAATCCGGCCTCCTTTTCGGCCTCTGCGGGGATCGAGACCACGTGACGGCGGACGGTGGCTAAGGGCTGGACCGAGCGGTAGATGAAGGTGGTGGTGTTGCTGTGCGAGAGCAGGTGGGTGGTGGTGGCGCCGAGGAAGCTGTCCAGCATGCCGCGCTCGTGGTGCAGACCGACCACCAGGTCCGTGATCTGCAGCTCCAGAATGGCGTTGCGGATGGCGTTGGCGACGTTCACGTCGTAACGCAGCATCGGTTGCAGCGGGTTGTCGGCGGCGGCAGCGGTGCGCACGGCCGATTCGAGGATCTTCTGCGCCCGTTTCACCGCACCCGATTCGGGGGCGCTCTCCACGGTGTTGGCCAGGGCCGTCAGGGCGTGGAGTCCCGTTTTCAGCCGGCGGTCCTTGAGCATCAGCGAGAGGTTCACCAGCTCCTCGACCGTCTCGGGATAGGCCACGGGGATCAGAATGCGGGTCCCTTCGGCAGGATCGCTGTGCGGCTCGTCGTTCTCGGCGGCCGTGAGGGCCAGGTTGTGGGCGCCGCGCTGGGTGGCGAACGAGGCGATGGTGCACGAGATGAAGATCATCAGGATCGTGGCGTTCAGGATCCGCTCGTCCAGAAGGCGGATGGGGGTACCGTCGGCCGATTCGCCCAGCACGATGCCGTAACCCACCATCACGGCGGCCAGCGTGGCGGCCACGTGGGCGTTGCTCAGGCCGAAGAGCAGCGTGCGCTGGTCGCGCGAAAGGTGAAAGCTCTTTTGGGTGATCAGGGCGGCTGCATATTTGGCGGCGGTCGAGAGCACAATCATTACGGCACTGATAACCAGCGTCTCCCAGCCCTGAAAGAAGGCCTTGTAATCGATCAGCATTCCCACGCCGATCAAAAAGAAGGGGATGAAGACGGCGTTGCCGACAAATTCGATGCGGTTCATCAGGGGCGACGTCCGGGGGATGAGCCGGTTCATGGCCAGTCCCGTCAGGAAGGCTCCGATGATGGGTTCAAGCCCCGCCACCTGCGCCAGGAAGGCCCCGAGGAAGACCATCACCAGCACGAAGACATATTGCGAGACGTGGTCGTTGCAGAATTTGAAGAAGCGGCGCGACAGAAAGGGAAAGAGAAAGAGGATTACCCCCACGCAGGCGGTCACCGAGATCCCCAGCCGCCACCAGAAGCCCTCCGACACGGTCCCCGTCGACGAGTTGGCGATGACGGTCAGCACCAGCAGGGCAATCAGGTCGGCGATCACCGTACCTCCGACGGCCAGCGTCACGGCCCGGTCGCGGGCGATACCCAGACGGCTGACGATGGGGTAGGCGATCAGGGTCTGCGCGGCGAACAGCGCGCCGATCAGCATCGAGGCCGAAAACGGATAGCCGAAGGCGCGCCCCGTCAGATAGCCGGCCGCCATCGGGACAAAGGTGGTCAGCAGGCCGTAAGCCCCGCTCTGGAAGCTGTTGCGGCGCAGGTCGTCGATATCGATCTCCAGACCCGACTGGAACATAATATAGAGGAGTCCCGCCGTACCCGAGAGGATGATACTGCTGTCGCGCAACATCAGGTTCAGGCCGTGCGGTCCGATGATGGCGCCTGCGATGATCAAACCCAAAAGATGGGGGACGCGCACGCGGTTCAAAAGCAGCGGCGCGGCCAGAACGATCGCCATAATGAGCATGAACTTCAGAATGGGATCCTCCAACGGTAGGGTGACGGCTGCGAGCAAGGTGGACATATACGTGCGAGCTTCTTTTATGCAAAATTAAGAAAAATATGCAATTTATCGCCTGTTTTGGAGAAAATTTCCCGAAAAAAACGTAACTTTGATCCCTATGAAAGCGATTGTCGGATTTATACCTGTGAGAATCAGGATCCTTTTTCTGCTGTTCTGCCTTTGTGCGGGCGGGGCGGCCGAGAGCGCTGCGCAGGTCGCCGCGCACTCCCGCACGTCGTCGCGCACCCCGTCGAAATCCCCTTCGCCCGTCGGTTTTGTCGTCCGGGCGGGGGTCAACCGCGCGGGTTACGCGACCTCGTCATCCTGTGTGGGTTCGCTGTCGTCCAAGGCGGGCCTCTATTTCGGGATCTCCATGCCGGTGCGCCTCTCGAAGCGTTCGGCCTGGGAGTTGCAACCCGAAATACTCTACCTCCGGCAGAGCGCACGCATCACGCTGGCCGATTCGCGCCGGGTCGACGCCAAGGTCAACACGGTCGACGTTCCGATTCTGGTGGTCCGGAAGTTCTTCGACGGGGTTTTGCGTCTCGGCGCAGGTCCCGTGCTGACGGTGCTCAACAGCAGCGGCGAGGGCGGATTGGAGACTGCGGAGAGTTCCCTTGCCGAGGTGGCTGCGGGACGGTTCCGCCCTACGGTGGGCTGGACGGCCGGTGCCGCGGCGATGCTGGGCCGGCATTTTGAATTGGAGATACGGTATGGCGGTGCCTTCTCGCGCACGGAGATCGCCTTTTCGGGCGGCGGCGATGTGGCGAAGATCCGCACGGACGTCTGGATGGCCGGCGTGGGTTACCGCTTTTGATCGATGGATATGAATAACGGAGAAGAAATCATCCTGGAGGGCGCCGACCCGCGTGAACTGTACGGCGCACACGAGGTCTATTTAGACCAGATCCGGGCGTTGCATCCCTCGCTGAAGATCGTGGCGCGGGGCAGTTCGCTGCGTGTGCTGGGGGCTGCGGCCGAATGCGCACGGTTCGCGCGACGGATGCAGGGGCTGGTGGACTATTATTTGAAATACGGCCATATCTCGGAACAGGTGGTCGGCCAGGCCTTCGCCGCCGCGGGGCTGGACCGCGACACGCCGCCCGCCGACCGCGAGGTGTTGCTCTACGGCAACAACGGCAACGTCATTCGCGCCCGCACGGCCAACCAGAAACGGCTGGTCGAATGCTACGAAAAGGACGATCTGCTGTTCGCCGTAGGCCCTGCGGGTTCGGGCAAGACCTATACGGCCATAGCGCTGGCGGTGCGGGCCTTGCGCGAGAAACAGGTGCGGCGGATCATTCTGACGCGGCCGGCGGTCGAGGCGGGCGAGAAGCTGGGCTTTCTGCCGGGCGACATGAAGGAGAAGCTGGATCCCTACCTGCAACCGCTCTACGATGCGCTGAACGACATGATCCCCGCCGTGAAGCTGGCCAAATACATGGAGGAGGGGACCGTGCAGATTGCGCCGCTGGCCTATATGCGCGGCCGCACGCTCGACAACGCCTTTGTCATCCTGGACGAGGCGCAGAACACCACGCTGGCGCAGATCAAGATGTTCCTGACGCGTATGGGCCGCAACGCGCGGTTTATCGTCACGGGCGACGTCACGCAGATCGACCTGCCGAAACGTTCGGACAGCGGTCTTTTGCGGGCGATGGAGACCTTGGAGGGGATTGCGGGCATCAGCATCGTCCGTTTCGGCCGCGAAGACATTGTCCGCCATCCGTTGGTCAAACAGATCGTCGACGCCTTCGGCGACCGCGACACGGAGGAGGGCGGCCTCGCCGTCCCGCTCTTCCCGCCCGCGACCTCGGCGGACTCCGCGGCTGCCACGGGTCCCCAACCCCCGAAAGCATCGGAAACTTCGGCAACCCCTGATAAATCCGCGCCTTCCGCAACCCGTGCGGGTCGCGCGAGCAAAAAACGCAAATAACCATTCGGATATCGATATTAACCAAAAATCCTGAAACTATGAATAAAAATCTTGAATCTTTGGCTCCGGCACTGGTTTGGAAACACTTTGCCCGCATTGCCGCCATTCCCCGCCCCTCGGGTCACGAGGAGGCCATTCGCGCCTACGTTCTGGAGGTAGCCCGCTCGTTGGGCCTGGAGTGCCGCGAGGATGAGGCCCACAACGTCTACGTCCGCAAGCCCGCCACCCCCGGGATGGAGGACCGCAAGGGGGTCATCCTGCAGGCCCACCTCGATATGGTGCCGCAGAAGAACAACGACAAGGAATTCGACTTCACGAAGGATCCCATCGAGGCCTATATCGACGGCGACTGGGTGACGGCCAACGGTACGACCCTCGGCGCCGACAACGGTATCGGTGCCGCGGCTATTCTGGCCGTTCTGGAGGATGACACGATCCGCCACGGCGAGCTGGAGGCCCTCTTTACGGCCACCGAGGAGACGGGTATGGACGGCGCCTTCGGTCTGAAGGCGGGTGTGCTGAAGGGCGACATCCTGCTGAACCTCGACTCGGAGACCGAGGGCGAGTTCTACGTCGGTTGCGCAGGCGGCTTAGACGCCAATATCAAGTTCCGCTACACCGAGGTCGACACCTCTGCCGACAGCGTGGCCTACAAAGTGACGGTCAAGGGCCTGAAGGGTGGACACTCGGGCATCCAGATCATCACCCAGCGCGCCAACGCCAACGTGCTGCTGTTCCGTCTGCTGGAGAGCCGCGACTATCCTGTCGGGATCGCCTCGGTCGACGGCGGCGGTCTGCGCAACGCCATCCCGCGCGAAGCCTCCGCTACGGTGCTCGTTCCCGCCGACCGGGCCGCACTGTTCGAGCAGGAGGTTGCTGCTTATGAAGCCGTGATTGTCAACGAGTTCGCCGGTATCGAGGAGACCATCTCGATCACGGCCGAGCCGACCGAGCGTCCCGCGCGGATGATCGATCCCGCCGTTGCCGACAACCTCAAACGCGCCGTGATCCTCTGCCCCGACGGCGTGCAGCGTATGTCGGTGGCGATGCCCGGTCTGGTGCAGACCTCCAACAACCTGGCACGTGTGGTGTCGGACGGCGAGACGATCCGCCTGCAATGCCTGATGCGCAGTTCGATGAACACCGAGAAAGAGGCTTTGGGCCGTCGTGTGGCCGCGCTCTTCGAGATGGCCGGCGCCGAGGTGGAACTCTCGGGCAGCTATGACGGCTGGAACCCCAACATGGCCTCGCCGATCCTTCGCGTGATGCGCGAGAGCTATCCCGTGATGTTCGGCACGGAACCCCTTGTGACGGCCATCCACGCCGGTCTGGAGTGCGGCGTGATCGGTTCGAATTACCCCGCGATGGATATGGTTTCGTTCGGTCCGACGATCTGCTACCCCCACTCGCCCGACGAGAAGGTCGAGATCGCCTCGGTCGACAAGTTCTACCGCTTCCTGGTTCACACGGTCGAGAATATCCCCGCGAAATAGGTGGAAGAGCGCTCGCCCAAATGGTACGTCATCGTCAACCCGGTTGCCGGAGGCAGCCGGGGTCTTGACGATTTCCCCCTCATATCCAAGATCCTGCGCGACGAGGGCATCCCTTACGAACCTGTCTTCACCGAGCATAAGTTCCACGCCACGGAACTCCTCGTCTCGGCCATTCGCGACGGCTATCGTCACGTCATCGTCGTCGGCGGCGACGGCACCCTGCACGAGGTGGTCAACGGACTCTTCATCCAGCAGGTGGTCCCCCCCGACGAGGTCACCCTCGCTGTCCTGGCCACCGGTACGGGCAACGACTGGGTGCGCACGCTGGGTTTCTCGGCCCGGCATCACGAGTCGATCCGCGCCATCAAGGCGGGCCGTTCGTTTCTCCAGGATGTCGGCGTGGTGACCTACGAGGAGGCGCAATACCGCCAGAGCCGCTATATGGTCAACGTTGCCGGCGCCGGTTTCGACGCCGTCGTCGTGCGCAAATTCAGCCGCCATCGCCAGAAACACCACAAGCTCCACCGCTGGAGTTATATGTGGTGTCTTCTGCGCGCCTTCTTCGGCTACAAACCTACCGGAATCAAGGTCTGGATCGACGACCGGCTGATATACAACGACCTGCTGTTGAGCGTCGCCATCGGCATCTGCAAATACAACGGCGGAGGCGTGCAGCAGCTCCCCGAAGCCGTGGCCGACGACGGTCTGCTCGACCTCTCGCTCATCCGCCCCATCCACATCTGGAACATCCTCTTCCGGCTGCGCTACCTCTTCAACGGCGACATCTACAAAATCCGCCACATTGTCAAGGCCCGCGGCCACAGCGTCCGCATCGCCTCCACCCCCGAAGTATCCGTCGAAGTCGACGGCGAACTCCTCGGCGAAACACCCCTCGAATTCACTGTCCTGCACCGCGCCATTCGGGTGATCGTGCCGGTGCGGTGAGGACGGCGTGAATGGACAGCGTGGGCTGACGCGCGACTGCGCTCTTAGGGCCCGTGGTCGGGCCCTGCCGCGCGGGCATACCCGAACAAACTTGTGCTGACGGCGTGCGTGTTTACACACCTTGAGTCGGAAGGGGGTCTTGCACGGAAAAATTCCGTGCAAGACCCCCTTCCGGCTCAAGGTGAATAGATATTCACATCATCAAGACAAAGTTTGTTCGGGTTCGCCCGTCCGGCTGGGCCAAATCATTGGCCCAAGGAGGACAGTCGTGCGGTAGCCCATATTGTCTATACACGTCGCCTTCACTGCACTGACACTACCTCCCGATCGTGAGTGTCAGGCCGCCGGTGAGTTGGAGGCCGGGGAGGGGGATGCCGCCCATATCGCAGTAGGAGGTATTGGTGAGATTGGTGGCGTCGAGGTAGAGACGGACGGGGCCTTTGGACCAGGAGATGCGGCCGTCTACGAGGACGTAGGGGGTGAAATCGCGCGGGACGCCGCCTGCGGTGGTGCCTGGGGTGGGGTAGTGGGTGTAGGATCCGTTGCGGTCGTAGACGGAGCCGGTGAGGACGACGAGCAGACGCTTGTGGGGGGCTGCGGTGAGGCTGACGACGGCTTTGTGCCGCAGGTAGTCCATGGCGTTGCGGGTTTGCAGCCCGGTGCGCTGGTTGCTGTCGATCCAGCTGTAGGAGAGGGCTGCGGAGCGTATGAAACCGGTTTCGCGCTGCCAGCGGCCGGAGATCTCGATGCCGGCGGTAGCCAGACGGGCGCTTTGTTCGGCGTGCCAGCGGTTTTCGAGGTCGGGCCGCCACACCCAGTCGATGACGTTGCGGCCGTCGCGGTAGAAGGTGCGCAGTGCGGCGGTCCAGGGGCCGCGGGCGAAGTCGACGCCGAGGCGACAGGTCACGGCGCGTTCGGGTCCGAGGTCGAGGTTGTTCAGTTGTGCGGCGGAGGTGTAGTAGAGGTCGGTGAAGGTCGGCAGACGCATCGACTGCGCGGCGGCCAGCTCCACACGCAGCGCTTCGGCGGGCTTGTAACCGGCCGAGAGACTCCACAGCATCGCACGGCCGTAGGGGCTTTGGGTCAGACCGATCGAACCGGCGGCGTCGAAACGCCTGAAACTCTTGACGTGACGCAGCCAGAGGTTGCCCGAGTGGCGCGATTTTCCGTGTGTATAAAGGCCGTGCGGCGTTGCGAGCGGCTCGCCGAGGTTGGTGCTGTAGATGTGGTTCGATACGTAGTCGCCGCCGAGCGAGGTGACCCCGATCCGGGTGCGCAGATCGCCCCACAGTTCGAGCGTAAGGTTGTCTGTTTGGTGGCGGTTGCGCCCGGCTTCGCTGCCGCGGGTCCAGTCGTAACGGTCGAGATTCCGGCGATAGCCGGCCGAGGAGTGGAGCGTCAGGCGCTGCCAGTGCTTCACCCAGCGCAGCGAGACCAGACCCGTGCGGGTCTCTTCGTACTGGTCGGGCTTCCAGGGGGCATAGAAACCGTTCGATCCGAACTTGCGGCTTTGGTAGCCGCCTTGCAGGTCGAAGAAACCCCAGCGGGAGTCGTAGTTGAGCCGCGTGAAGGTGTTCCAGTTGCCGAAGTCGGTGTTGGGACGGTAGCCGTCGCTGCGGCGGTAGGAGTGGGCGGTGAAGAGGGTCCACCGTTTGCGGGTCAGCGCGCCCGAAAGATTGCCGTAGAAGTAGCCGTCGCCGCCCGCGGCCAGATCGGTGCGGAGGTAGTTGGGCAGCAGCGGGTGTGTGCGGACGTTGACGGCTCCGGCGTAGGCCCCGGCGCCTGTAAGCCCGTCGATAAGATCGATCCCCGCGACACAGTCGATGTCGATGGGGATCGAATGGGTTTGGTGCCCGGTGCGGGCGTCCGTGAAGTTGATGCCGTTCAGCAGCAGCATCGTTTGGTCGGAGGATCCTCCGCGGATCGAGATGTCGGCCTGCACGCCCCGTCCGCCACGCTCCCGCAGATCGATGGCGGGTGCCAGTCGCAGGGCGGACTCCAGGGTCTGGAGGGGGGCCGCCGCGGCCGAGGACCGGTCGAAGAGCGGGGTGAGTGTCATCGTGCTGCGCGTGGGGGCCGCGGCGGTCCCCACGATGGCCACTTCATCGATATCGGCGACGCGTCGGATCGTCACGGAGTCGGTCGGGTCGGCCACAGCCTCTGACGGGAAGAGCAGGATCGACATTCCGCACGTGAGGACACCGATGGTGACGTGGCGGTGGAGCGACCGGAAGATCGCATAACCGCGGCGCAACCACCGCCTGAAGCACATGGGCCTCGGTGTCGGTAATGTGTTCATCTTGCTTTGAATTAAGGGTTTATAAAAAGATTAGAAAGTGATCCTGTCGATCGCCGCGGGGTCGGTGGCCCAGCTGGTGGCCAGCCGGAAGACCGTACGGCCGTCCGCGAGCCGTTCCCAGAATCCGCCGCCCACCTGCCGTCCGAAGGCTTCGGCTCGGGCCTCGTCCAGGGCCACGAACTGCTGGTTGGTCGGGGTTTTCAGATAGAGCGCCACGCCGAGCGCTTCCAGACGCGCCTTGAGCCGTTCGGCGCAGTCGATGGCGTGACGGCCCAACCGCAGATAGAGGTCGTCGGTAAAGAGGGCGTCGAACTGCACGCCCAGAAGCCGGCCTTTGGCCAGCAGGGCGCCGTGTTGCTTGACCTGCGAGAAGAAGTGGCTGACCAACCCTTCGCGGGTGAAGACCACCGCTTCGCCGAAGAGCAGTCCGCACTTGGTGCCGCCGATGTAGAAGGCGTCGCAAAGTCGCGCTATATCTTTGATTGTCACGTCGGTGTCCTTTGCAGCCAGCGCGTAGGCCAGCCGCGCGCCGTCCAGGAAGAGCGGCAGCCGGTTCTTGCGGCAGACGGCCGATAGGGCTTCCAGCTCCGCAAGCGAATAGATCGTGCCGTACTCGGTCGGGTGGGAGATGTAGACCATCCCCGGACAGACGATATGTTCGCAATTTTCGTCGGCACGATAGCGGGCGCAGGCCTCCTCGATGGCTTCGGCGGCGATCTTGCCCTGACGGTGGGGCAGCGTCAGCACCTTGTGGCCGCCCGCCTCGATGGCTCCCGCTTCGTGCTGGGCGATATGGCCCGATTCAGCCGCCAGCACCCCTTCCCAGGGGCGGAGCAGGGCATCGATCACCGTACGGTTGGTCTGTGTGCCGCCCACCAAAAAGTGGATTTCGGCCTCGGGACAGCCGATCGCACGGCGGATTTTGCGGCGGGCCTCCGCACACCAGTCATCGAGGCCGTACCCGGGACTCTGGAGGGTGTTGGTCTCCACCAACCGCGCGAGCACCTCGGGGTGCGCCCCCTCCATATAGTCGCTTTCGAGATGGATCATGGCGAGGATCGACGGCCGTTTTTATGCGAACAGCGCCTCCACCTTGGCCACGACGTCCTCCGCGTCGGGGGTCAGCGAGAAGACGTGCGAGGGTTGCAGATACCACATCTGACGGTTTTGCTTGAGGTGTTTTTCGCCGCCGCCCGTGATGTTGAGCATGATGGTGGCCGACTTCTCGACGCGACCCGTCTCCACGGCCTTGATCAGCGAAGCCGTAGCCACGGCGGCTGCGGGATGGATATCCACCCCTTCGCTTTCGAGGAAGAGTTCGGCGGCGCGGCGGGCCTGCGGATTGGTGATGGCGAAGACCTCGCCGTCCGTGGCCTTGAGCGCGTCGTAGAGTCCGCCGCGAAGTCCGTAGGGGGGCTTGCGGTTCGACAGCACCTTGGCGTCGATGATCTCGGCGTCGCGGCGTGCGCGGCCGTCGTCGTAGGGCAGCATCTCGCGCGAATCGACCCTCCAGGCGTTGAACATCGGCACGAAGGGGGCGTTTTGCGACACCATCAGCTTCATCATATTCGTCCCGAAACGTCCGTCCTCGATAAACCGCAGGTTGGCCTCCCAGGCGGCAATGGCTCCCGTGCCGCTGCCTACGGCCTGGAAATAGTAGTCGGGAATGCGTCCGATGGTCGTGACGGCCGACAGCACGGTGGTCGACATGCCGTCGCGGCGGGCGATATTCTTGGCACCGCCCTCGGCGTAGCATTTGGGCGATTTGAGGGCCAGGTTCGAGAGGTGTATGGCGTCGAAATAGTCGCCGCCGTGTTCCGAGGCGATCAGTTTCACGCAATCGTTCAGCGGTTCCTCAAACCACAGCGCCCCCAGGTTGTCGGCCGGCACGGCAAGCAGCAGCCTGATGCCGTTGTCGGAGCAGACCTTGGCGAAGGCGCGGGCCGTATTGCCGGCCGAAGCCACCACCAGCACGCGCTGTTCGTCCTCGGCCGCACGGGCGCAGACCGAGTAAGCCTCCGTCTCCTTGAACGAGCAGGTGGTCATCCGCGCGCCCCGTTCGGGCCAGTAGCCGTTGAAGGTGATCCAAAGGTTCTCGAGCCCCAGTTTGGCGGCCAGCCCCTCGCTCCGGTAGGTCACCGGGGCGCACGAACCGGCCAGCATGCGCTTTACGGGCAGCCAGTCGCAGAATTTGTAGAGACCGAAGGTGTCGTCCTTGACCTCGATCTGTTTTTTGGCGTAACGGGCGCGCACGAGCGACGGTGTTTTGCAACGGCGGTCGTCCATAGTCCAGCCTGCGTCGGGCAGCTCTTCGCCGGTGGCCACGCACAGGAGCGTATACTCGGTAGGTTTGAAATTTTCCATCTGTTTCGGTTTTCGTTTTTTTGCCTCTAACGGGCCAACAAAATTAACAAAAAATACGCAGTTTGGTCGCGCTGTATATCTAAATTAGGTATTTATACCCATAGAAACGATCCCTCTTTCGGCGTGCCTTATGCGCTTATTGCGGGTCAGGACATCCGGTTTTTGTAGTCCTCGTAGCCGAAGCGGCGGACGATCTCCACGCGGCCGTCCGTGCGGGCGATGGCGATCGAGGGGTGCGCCACGCCGTTGAACATCGTGGTCTTGACCATCGTGTAGTGGATCATGTCCTCGAAGACGATCCGGTCGCCCGCCGCAGGGTCGCGGTCGAAGGCCCAGTCGCCGTAGAAATCGCCGGCCAGACAGCTGTTGCCGCCCATACGCCACCGCTTTTCGCCCTCCGCGGGTTCGTGTGCGCCGATGATGGCCGGCTTGTAGGGCATCTCCAGACAGTCGGGCATGTGGCAGGCGAACGAGACGTCGAGCATGGCCGTATGGAACCCGCCACGCGAAATGACATCCTCGACCGTCGAGACTAAATAGCCGGTGCGCCAGGTGAAGGCGCTGCCCGGTTCGAGAATCAACCGCAGGCGGGGATGGCGCGCCTTGAAGGCGTTCAGTACGGCGATCAGCCGGTCGCAGTCGTATTCGGCGTGGGTCATCAGGTGGCCGCCGCCCATATTGAGCCATTGGATCCGGTCCAGCAGGTGGCCGAACTTCGCCTCCACGGCCTCCAGGGCGAGCTGCAGGTGCTCGGGACGCGATTCGCACAGGACGTGGAAGTGCAACCCGTCGATCCCCGCGGGCAGCTCCCCGAGCTCCTCGGCGGTGATCCCCAGCCGCGACCCCTCGACGCAGGGGTTGTAGAGGTCGACCTCGACGGGCGAATACCCGGGGTTGATGCGCAGACCGCACGAGATGCCGCGCAGAAGCGCCTGCGCCCCGAACCGTTCGTACTGCCCGAGCGAGTTGAAGGTGATGTGGCTGCTGCAACGGAGGATCTCTTCGAAGCCGGCGTCGCTGTAGGTCGGCGCATAGGTGTGTGCCGGCTGCCCGTACTCTTCGAACACGAGGCGTGCCTCGGCGGGCGACGATGCCGTGGCGCCGTCCGAATGTTGCGCCAGCGTGGGAAAGATGCGCCACATGGCGCAGGCCTTCAGCGCCACGATGATTTCCGCCCCGGTCTGCTGCCGCACGCGGTCGATCACACGCAGGTTCTCCAGCAGAAGTTCCTCGTCCAACACATAACATGGCGAGGGTATTTTATCGAAGTCAACCATTTTTACATCGGTATATTAGCAGGACAAAGATAACGTTTTCGCCGCTGATTCGTGCAGTCCCAAGCAAAAATTTGCCCCCGCCGATAAAAAAACTGCGAAATAGTCCGTATCTTTGTCCCGTCGTCGCCCGCAAGGTCGGGTCGGCGGGGACATATTGAAAGCGTTTTCGAACGTATGCTTCGGTAAGTGAATTCTCGCAAAATTTTCTGAATGGAAGAGGCAGTACGCAGCGAAACGTCGTCTTATGATCACACTCCAACCGCTCCGGTTCCGGACGGGTTCTCGGAGGGTGTATCATAGCGTGGGCGTTTGCGTTACTTATCTTTCCATGGGCCATGCGAGAAGCCTACTTACGGGATAAGCATCGAGCGTGACTCCCACGTTTTCATTTGTTGTTATCCAAGTCGAAATTTTAATTCGGATCAGGGCGAGTCGATCCGGCGGAGGTTTTCTATGAAACCGATCGGTGTATTGATCAAAGAGGAACTCGAACGTCAGGAGCGTTCGATCAGTTGGTTTGCGCGCAAACTTTCTTGCGACCGTTCGAACGTCTACCGGCTGTTTCAGCGCGAGACGATCGACACGGGGGTGCTGACCCGTATTTCGCTTATCCTGCACCGCGATTTCTTCGCCGATCTGTCGGCCGGCGTCGAAGAACGCCAAATGTCGCAGAATCAGCCGCAATAGTGTGGCAAAACGGCAACGCGGCCAGCCGTTGCAGGTGGCGGATTATCCATATATTTGCACCGTCAATCAAACTTAAAAAACAACTCAAATGAAAAAGATCAACTCTTTCCTGAGCCTGGCGCTCGTTCTGTTCGTTCTGAGCGGCTGTACGCACCGCATTACCGACTTTACGGTGATCTCGACCAAGAATTTCCCGATCGGCGCCGAGAATCCCACGGCATTGAAGAAAGCCGACAAACGTGTCAAGGGCGTGGATAAGGCCCACATGATCGTCTGCATTCCGACCGGTACTCCCAACCTCAAGCAGGCCATCGACCGTGCCATCGAGTCCTATCCCGGTGCGGTAGGTCTGGCCGACGGTGTGGTGAAGTCCAAGGGTTGGAGCATTCTGCTCTACGGTCAGAACGGCTTTATCGTCGAAGGTACGCCGATCTATGAGGTTCAGACTCAAGGCAACGCTGCCGCTCCGGGCAACTATGTAGAGGCTCCCCGTGCGAACACCCAGGCCGGCGGCGAGACGATGGTCCTGATCCACAAGGTCAAAGCCGGCGATACGCTGACGGCCATTGCCCAGAACTACGGCGTGACCGTCCGCGACCTGATCAAGTGGAATATGCTCGACAGCTCGGAGGTAGAGCCCGGCATGAGACTGAAGATTCTGGTGAAATAGTTTTCTTGTGATCGTACGAAAAAGGCAACCCGCTCCGGGTTGCCTTTTTTGTATCGGTCGCAAGAAACCACATGGACCGGGGAGCGCCGCGCGGCAAGGGGTGCTGTTCTATCCCGCCCCGACGAGTGCATTTTCGCCTTTGCGAAGGGTAAAGAGAAATTCCAGACCTCCCGCAGGCCTGTTGTAAACCTCGATATGCCCGCCGTGAAGGCTGACGGCATTTTTCACAATTGCCAGCCCTAACCCCGTGCCGCCCGATTTGCGCGAGCGGCCTTTGTCGACGCGGTAGAACCGCTCGAAAAGGTGCGGCAAATGTTCTTCGCCGACGCCCTGCCCGTTGTCGCTGCATATCAGGGTATAGGTGTCATCATCCTCGCGCTCGAGCCATAGACGGATCAGCGTGCCGCCCGAGTGGGTCACGGCGTTTTCGATGAGGTTGCGGAAGGCGGAGGCCAGCAACCCTGCATGGGCGGTGAGGGGCAGCGGCCGACGGAAATTGTGTTCGATCGTAAAACGCTGGCCAACCTGCAAACGCACCTCTTCGACGAGCTCCTCGACAATCGAGGTCAGATTGACCGGCTCGCGGGCAATCAGCGACGAAGCCTCGTCCATCCGCGTCAGCGTGGCCACATCCTGCAACAGCTGCTGCAACCGCTCGATCTGCGCAAACGACCGTTCAACAAAATTGCGTTGCGTCGCGCTGTCGATTCCCGGCGTGGTGAGCATGGTCTCCAAATAGCCGCGGATGGCACTTACGGGGGTTTTCAGCTCGTGGTTGATGTTGTTGGTCAGCTGGCGTTTGATGCGTATTTTCTCCTGTTCTTCGTGCAACGCCATCTCGTGTTCGCATTGCAGCCGGGCCGAGAGCGAAACGATGTGGTTGGAGATGTCGCCTAACTCGCCTGCCGGAAAGGGCTCGAAGCCCGAGACGTCGTCGCCCCGCTCCAGCAACTCGGCGAAACGGCGCAGACGGGCGATATTGCCGCCGAGACGCTGGGTGACAAGGCCTGCCAGGAAACAGAGCACCAACAGCGTAATCCCGATGAGGATCAAAAACCCCTGGTCGCCGTGCAACATCTCCCGCAACGACCAGTCGTAGGGTAGCGCCGTGCGGACGATGCGTGCGGAATCGGCGGCGGCCGAGTAGAAATATTCGCCTTGCAGATTCTCGGACACGCGGCAGATCGTGTAGCCCGAGCCGACGGTCAGCGCGGCGACGATCTCTGCACGGCCGATATGGTTGGGCATCTGTTCGGCGGGTTCCTCACTGTCGTAGAGCACCCGGCCCGAACGGTCGAGAACGGTCAGCCGCAACCCCTTGAAATCGTCGATCTTCACCTCGTCGGGCGGTGTCCCTGCGGCCAAAGCATCCAACGCCCGTGCGTTTACCTGTTGCAGCCGCGCGTTGAGCATCTCGCTGCTGTAGTATCGTTCGCGGCTGTATTGATACGTCAAAAAACAGAGTGTCGGCACGGCCGCAAAGAGCACGAGCAACACGAACAGCCGCTGTGCATAGGTCGGTTTAGCCTTCATTTTCATCGTTTCTCGGTGTCGTGTAAACAGGATCTATTCCCGTGTCCGCCTTGGCGCAGACGTCGAAAAATCCATAACCGTAGCCCGCGCGGGTGACGATATGGCTGCCGTAAGGGCCGATTTTGCGTCTGATGCGTGCGATGTTGACGTCGATGGTGCGGTCCAGGACGATCACATCTTCGCTCCACACGCGTGCGAGGATCTCTTCGCGGCTGAAGATCCGCTCCGTATATTGTATCAGGAGGGCCAGGATCTCCAGCTCTTTTTTGGTGAGCGTGATCTCGTTGCCGTCCACCGTGCAGCTCTTGCGGTCCAGATCGATTCGCAACCCCTCGTAGGCGACCTGTCGTGCCGGTTCCGTGCGGCTGCGGTCCAGCACGCTGTGCACGCGCGCCACCGCCTCGCGCACCGAGAAGGGTTTGCGGATATAGTCGTCCGCACCCAATCCCAGCCCCGTCAGGACGTCCTCTTCGCCGTCGCGTGCCGTGCAGAAGATGATCGGCGTGCGGGCCGTTGCGGGGTGGTTCCGGATCCTTTGCGCCAGTTCGAACCCGCTCCGCTCGTCCTCCATCATCACATCCAGCAACACGAGGTCGAATGTGTCGATCCTCCGTTCGACAGCCTCTTCCGCACTGTGGGCCGTGGCGACCTCGTAGCCTGCCGCCTCCAGGTTGTATTGCAGAATCTCGCACAGGGTCTCCTCGTCGTCCACGACCAATATTCGCTCTTTTGACATAAAAAGATTGTTTTTCCAGCGCAAAGATACGACCGTTTCGGGGTGCGGATACCAGTGGCGGCGAAGTTTAATAAAATCTTAACAATCGGGCGTGAACAGACAACGGGGGCTGCCGCGCGACTGTCCTCCTTGGGCTGGTGATCCAGCCCAGCCGCGCGGGCGATCCCGAACAATATGTTCCTGAGGATTCAAACGAAAAACCCGAACGCTAACGGCGTTCGGGTTTTTCGTTTGAATTTACGATGCCGGCGATCAGCAACGTCGCCTTGGGCCGTGGCCGTACCCGGTTATTCGGGCAGATCGAGGAGCGGATGCCACTCTTTGACCTTCTTGAGAATCTTATCGACACGGTCCAGTTCTCCGTTAAAACGTTTGTTGCAGATTTCAACAAACTCCGGCGTGTATATATCGATCAGTTGACCTCCGGAAAAATCTTTTGAAGGTTTGATAAATACGATTCCGTCGATCAGTGATGACAGAACGACGTCTCTGGAATATGGACTGGCATCTGTGATAGCGGCAGGATACCATTCGTCCTCTTTGCCGGGAGCACAAAAATATTCCATCATGGATATCGTAGACCAGGGACCGTCCTTTATGTCAAAGCCACAGGCTTTGTCTCCGTATTCCTGAAACGCTTTGTCGTAAATACCATAGTTCTTCTCATACCAATTTCCTGTTTCGGGATTGATTTCATATCCTGAACCCATATTCAGCGGTGACCATAAGTCAATGGTAAACACCTCTTCTGGATAACAGAATTTGATCAGGAAACCTGCCGACGGATAATTATAGGAGTAGTCCAACCCGCTTTGCCTGTAACCGCGGATTTGATTTTGCGTGTGGGCCTGCCCTGCATAGAATATTATTTTATTGCCTGTTATAAAGTCATAGCGGAGTTTGTTGAACATGGACATATCCCGGTCCCGGCTACGTTGAGTAGCCGATTTATTGAACATATCCTGCACCCCTGCGGGATCGAGCATTCTCATGCCTATTCTCTCCTCTTCGGGTAATGTTTGGTTGATCTCCCAAATGCACTTGAACACGTCGAAATATTCTTTATAAGGATTCCCCAACATATCGGACGTATGTTGAAGAATCTTATAGACGGAATCCGCCTCGAATACAGGAGCCATCACGACATGTTGAGCCGTGGTCTGATCGAGCTCGCTGCCGAACTCTACAGCCACTATATTGGGACGTGTTTCTTTGTTTTTGGCAGCCTCTTTCAGCACCTCGCATAGAAATGGCGTGTGGTCGGCAATCCAATGGTCTTCCCCGATGGCGACGATTCTGTAATTTTTTAGTTTGTCAAGCACATAATCTGTCGCATCGACAGCATTGTTTCTCAAATAATTTGTGTATTCGGAAGAATTCTGTGTGCATCCCGTCAGGAATATTAGCCCTGTTATTAGAGCTAACGTGCGTAATCTGAATGTTTTCATCTCTTGTTTTTCTGTAAAGTTACAAATTTTCCGTCTTTTAGCCGCTGTAACAGACTGAATGATTTTGTGGCGGCCGTCGATTTTAATCCGGTTCATGGCGGGTCGATCCGGCGGAGTTTGATACGGCTGCGCTCCTTGGGCCAATGGTTTGGCCCGCCCCGCAGGGATGCCCTCAAAGGCACACCCCCGCAAACAAAGCGCACGGACCGACGAGCGAGTCGTATCAAACGAATTTACCCCCCCCCGAACGCCACAGCGTTCAGGAGGGGGTAAATTCGTTTGTGACTTCGGACTATTTTACGATACCGGCGATCAGGAACGTCGCAGCGACGGTCAGAATAGCGTAAAGCTCGGGGAAAGCCGCCAGAATCAGCGTCTTACCCATCACGTCGTGACCGTTGCCGATGGCGGCGATACCGTTGGCGCAGACCTTGGCCTGATAAACGGCGGCAGCCAGGTTAACGATGCCGACCAGAATACCGGCACCCAGGATGGCGGCACCCTGAATCATCGTCGGGGCGGCCAGCATGCCCTGCACCATGAAGAAGCAGACGAAGCCGTAAAGACCCTGCGAACCCGGCAGTGCCGACAGAATCATGTAGCTACCGAAGGCCGAGCCGTTCTTTTTCATCGCACCTACGGCAGCCTGACCGGCGATCGAGGTACCCATGGCCGAAGCGATACCGGCCAGACCCACCATCAGCGCCACGCCGATGTAGGCCATTACCATTGCAGTTGTTTCCATTGTTGTTTGTGTTTTTTTGTTATTATTTGTTTGTATTTTCCTTTTGGAGCGGTTCGAAATTGCGCGAGGCCATCTCGAAACCTGCATTTTTGTAAAACTCGACGAACGTCAGACGCATCGGGTGCACGAACGACGATATGGTCGACATAAAGAGGTTGATGCCGTGACCGATCAGCAGGATGGGCAGCATGATGAGGATCCGCACGGCGATATTCGCACCCTCGGGCACGAAACCGTCAGCCAGCGAGTTGAAGACCAGCGCCAGGACGCCGCCCGACAGACCGATGGCAAACAGACGGATGTACGACAGCACGTCGCTGAGCAACCCCGTGATGTTGTTGTAGAGCGTCCACAGACCCGAGCCGATGTTGACCAACGGGTTGAGGAACTTGCCGGGGGTGTTCAACAGCAGCAGCAACACGCCGCCTACGCCCAATGCCGCATAGAATGCCGGCGACGAGGTGGTGAAGCCCTCGATGACCCACGCTTCGTTGAGCATCGGCAGTCCGCCGGCAACCGAGGCCGCCAGCAGGATGATCAGCCAGCCTAAGGCTCCCAGCGCATATTGGAATCCGAATGCACGCGTCAGCCCCCAGACGTTGATCGCCATACCGAACAGGATCTGCACCATGCCGATGGCCAGCGCCCACGAGAAGAACCGGTTCTGGAAGTCGAAGAAGGGGATCGACGGGAAGACCGTGGCGAGGTTGATGCCGAAGAACGAACCGCAGAACAGACCGAACAGCGTGGTCGACAGCGCGCACATGGTGGCGAACCACGCGGCGCGGCGCATCATTCCCTTTTCACGGTATTTCGAGAGCATCCACGCGCCTGCCAGGAGGAGCACCAGACCGTAGCCGGCGTCGTTCAGGCAGATGCCGAAGAAGAGCATGTAGAAGGGCGCGAAGAAGGGCGTCAGGTCGATCGTGCCGTACTTCGGACGGGCATACATGTCGCCGACCATCTCGAAGATGCGGGAGAACCAGCCGTTCTTGAGTTTTACGGGGGTATCGTCTTCGGGTACGGGCCTGCGTTTGAGGTAGACCACGTCGGGATACTCCTCGACCAGACGGTCCACCTTGTCGGAGGTCTCGGCCTCGGCCCAGCCCTCCATCAGGAGCAGCGAACCCTCGGCAGCCGTTCCGGCCGTAGCCGTGATGCGGATGTTTTGCAGCGCCTCGCTCAATGCGGCGTGGTCGTCCCGGATCCGGTCGAGCGAACGGGCGGCACGCGAGAAGAGTGCATCCAGCTGTTTAAGCTCTGCGGCAGCCTCCTGCGCGCGTTTCTCGGCATCTGCGGCATCCATCGGCGGAAGTTTCACCTCCTGGGCGTCGATGGCGATCTCGTCGCCCGGACGGGCAATCGCCACGAAATAGACCATGCCGGCCTGCTGCGAGATCTCTTCGACGTTCCACCGGGCCGACCACTCGTCGCGGTACTGTTCCCAGTCACCGGCCGAGGCGGTAAACAGCCGCAGCGAAACACCCTGACCGGCCAGCTCGGCGATCACGCGGCCTGAGAAACGGCCCCAGGGGCGAAGTTCCTCGGCGCTCTTCTCCAAACGGGCGATCTCCTGCTGCAAAGCGGCGGCCTGCTGCGTTGCCGAGCGCCACGATTCGTAAGCCTCCCGGCCGGTGGCATAAGGCTCGGCCGTTTTGTCGCACGACTCCGATTCGGCAAAGGCCGACAGCGAGTCGATGGCTTTCGCACGCCCCTCGATCTCCTGCAGACGCAGGCGGTCCTCCTCCGTGGGTTCCCAGCCCGTGGCGGTGATATCCACCAAGCCCGCCTCGCGCAGACGGTCGATAAAACCGTCGCTTTGGCCGCGGAGCAGCACAAAGTCGTAACGAACCATTTTCGCGATCATGACAAGAGGCCCTCCCCGGCTTGCTGTTGTTTGGTTTTGACAATCTTCTGGGCGGATTTGGAGAGGTTCTCCTCATCCTCCATAAAGCGTTTGATTTTGCGTATGGCGTCCTCGTACCCGGGGATCTGCACCTTTTCGTAGAGGTTCACCTTCTGGGTGGTCTTGCGGCGGGCGTAGTCCAGCAACTCCATCTTGCGGTTGTAGATCTCCCACTCGAGACCCAAACGCGCCAGGCGCTTGAGGACCTCCACGCCGTCGGCCCACCACGCGGGCGACGAGAAGAGGTCGTAGGGCTTCTCTGCGAAACGGACCTCCTTGAGCACGGGGATCCTCACGCCGGCGATCTTCTGTTCGCCCAGCTCCAGATCCTCCACGCGCAGCAGACCCTCGTCGAACTCGCCCCACAGTACCGTCATATAGTCGTACTCGGACTTCGTTCGCTCGAGTCGGGCACGCAACTCGGTAGCGGCATCCTTGGCCTTCTTGACCTCCGAACGCAGCGCCGACTCCTTGCTCTTGATGGTCGGCAAAGCCTTTTGCCGCATCTTGAGCTGCTTGCCCAGTTCGCCCAGCGAAGTTTTGTTATATTGAAACTTGATAGCCATAATTTTTATTTATGGGTGTGAAGCGCTTTAGGCTTTCCAGTACTTCTTGATCAGCTCGGCCTTGATGGCGACCTCCTCCTGCGAGAAGTTCTCGGCGAAGAGCTTCCACGCCGTATCCAGCATCTGCTCGATCTCGATGTTGACGTCGATCGACAGCAGCTTTTCGGAGTAGTCGTGGGCGAACTTCAGCGTACGCTCGTCGTAATCCGACAGGTCGAAACCGTTCTCGAGCTTGGTCTTGGCGTTGGCGGCATCGGCGAACAGACGCACGCAGGCGTTCATCACCTGCGGATGGTCCTCGCGGGTCTTCTTGCCGATCACCAGCTGCTTCAGACGCGACAGCGAACGGAACGGGTCGACGATGACCTTACCCGTGTCGGTGTCGTTGCGCAGGAAGAGCTGACCCTCGGTGATGTAACCCGTGTTGTCGGGGATG
>CAZHMX010000023.1:0-21192 GCA_964533725.1 uncultured Alistipes sp.
GGTTCGCCCGCGCGGCTGGGCCAAATCATTGGCCCAAGGAGCGCAGTCGTATCAAGATTTTTTGTCGATAAACTCCCGGATAACAGCGGTAAACCGCTCGCCATAGGTGTCGCGCTTGTGTGCGCCGATGCCGAAGATGCGGCCGAATTCCTCGATCGTGACGGGACACTCGGCCGCCATGGCGTGCAACGACTTGTCCGACATCACCACATAGGCAGGCCACTTGTTCTCTCGCGCGATCTCCAGCCGCAATTCGCGCAACCGCTCGAACAGCGCCTCGTCTTCGTGCCGTTCCTCCTGCGGCGCCTCGCACGAATCCTCCTGCGGTGTCTCGCGCGTTTTCTCCTGCAACATCTCCTGCGCACCGTTCAGTGCGGCGATATACTCCGCCGGGCCGACCTCGTTTCCGACGGCAAGCCGCTCCCGGACCATCCGAATCGCCTCCTGGATCTCCGCCTCGGTGGGCGGCCGCCGTGTTTTCTTCGCCGGCCGACTCTCCATGCCTGCTGCGGATGACGGTTCCGCCGCGCGCACTTTCGCTTGCCGCTTCTTGACCCGCATATCCTCGCGGGTGATCACGGCCAGCTCGGCGCGACGGCCGCCGAACAGCACCTCGCGTCCCAGGTCGGTGACTTTCAGATGCCGGTCCTCGTTGTAGGCGATCTCCACGAAACCCATCTGCAACATCTGTAGCAGATAGTCCAGCCAGTCGCGGAACGAAATATCGCGCCCTGCCCCGAAGGTCTTCAGCAGCTGATAGTTGTGCGCGGCCACCTCGCCCGAACAGACCCCGCGCAGGATCTCCACCGTGACCGTGAAACCGACCTGCTCCCCGGCGCGCAGAATGGCCGACAGGGCCTTTTGCACGACGATCGTTCCGTCGAAATGCTGCGGCGGATGGTTGCAGACGTCGCAATTGCCGCACGCGGTGTCGCTTGCCTGACCGAAATAGTTGAGCAGAATGCGCCGCCGGCAGACTTGCGCTTCGGCATACTCCTGCATGCGGCGCAGTTTCTCGAAATTGATCTCCTGCTGTCCGCTCTCGTCGGCAAACCCGCGCAAGGTGATCAGATCCTGCAGGTTATAGAACAGCAGCGTCTCCGTCGGCAGCCCGTCGCGTCCGCCGCGTCCGATCTCCTGATAGAAACTCTCGATGCTTTTGGGCAGATTGTAATGCACTACATAACGCACATTGCTCTTGTCGATGCCCATCCCGAAGGCGATTGTCGCCACCACCACCGCGATCCGGTCGTTGATGAAATCCTCCTGCACGCGGTTGCGTTCGCGCATCGAAAGCCCCGCATGGTAGGCATCGACCGCAATGCCGCGCTCGCGCAACTTTTCGCACAGTTTTTCGGTCGTCTTGCGCGCCAGACAATAGATGATGCCGCTCTCCGACGGGTGACGTTCGATAATCGCCAGGATGGTTTTCAGCTTGTCCGCCGCCGAGTACCCCCGCCGCACATCCAGACTCAGATTGGGCCGGTCGAACGAACCGACGAAGATCCGCGGATCGCGGAGTTCCAGCTGCTCGACGATATCGCGTTTGGTCAGCTTGTCGGCCGTAGCCGTCAGCGCCACGATCGGCACCCCGTCGAACATCCGGCGCAACATCCCCAGCTGCGTATATTCGGGCCGGAAGTCATGCCCCCACTGCGAGATACAGTGCGCCTCGTCGATGGCGAACATCGCCACACGAATCGACTGCCGCATCCATTCGGCCTCCGACATCAACCGCTCGGGCGAGATATAGAGCAGCTTCACCAGCCCCAGCAGACAGCGGCGCCGAATCTCGCCATTATCCGACTCGTCGTTGCCGCTGTTGAGCGCCTCGGCCCGTATTCCGTTGGCTTTCAGCGCCTCGACCTGATCTTTCATCAGTGAGATCAGGGGCGATACCACCACCGTCACCCCCTCCATCATCAGGGCCGGAATCTGAAAACAGATCGACTTGCCGCCGCCGGTCGGCATCAGCACCAGCGCATCACGGCGTTCGAGCAGATGATCGATCACCTCCTCCTGCATCGGCCGGAAGGAGTCGTACCCGAAATAGTCTTTCAGCAGTTCAAGCGCGGTCTTCATGGTCAAAAAGTTCGGTTAAAATCAAGGTCTTATTCCGTCGGAGCGGGTCAAGCCTCCGTGCGCCGCGGCTTAAAGGCGCGGAACGGCAGCCGCAAGACCCCGAAAAAGGCTTCGCCGAAGATTCCGCTCGACATTTTGGAGGTTCCCTCCGTGCGGTCGACAAAGATGATCGACACTTCGCGAATGCGGAGACCCAATTTCCACGCCGTGTATTTCATCTCGATCTGAAACCCGTACCCGTTCATCTGCACGGCCGCCAGGTCCATCGTTTCGAGTGCTTTGCGGGTGTACCCGACAAATCCTGCCGTAGCATCGGCCACGGGCATCGAGGTGACCGCGCGGACATATTTGGAGGCGAAGTAGGAGATCAGCAACCGCGACATCGGCCAGTTGACGACATTCACGCCGTGCGAATAGCGCGACCCGACCACCACGTCGGCTTCGCCTGCCTCCAGCACGGCGGCCAGCCGTTCCAGATCGTCGGGGTTGTGCGAGAAATCGCAATCCATCTCGAAGACGGCCTCGTAATCGCGTTCGAGTGCCCAGGCAAAGGCGGCCAGATAGGCCGAGCCGAGCCCCTGTTTTCCCGAACGCTCCAACAGATGAAGCCGATCCGCATAACGCGACCGCCGCTCCCGGACGATCGCCGCCGTGCCGTCGGGCGAACCGTCGTCGACAATGAGCAGATCGTAATGCCCCGCGAGGGAGAAGACCTTGTCGATCATCCGGGCGATATTTTCCCGCTCGTTATAGGTGGGTATGACAACCAGTTTTTTCATTTGCTCCTTATTATCTTATCTTGATCCTGCCGAAACGCCGGCACCCCGACGCATAGCGCAGAAGAATCGATCTGCGATACATCCCGGCAGGTTGTTTTTTCTTCGTTTTCTGTGTTTTATTACGTTTTACCTCAAGCAATGCTTTAGCTGCGGTAACCTCCCTCCAGGCCGAAAAGACCGCCCGAAAGAGATCCACACGCCCCTGCGCCAGATAAGACAATGCGGCCAGCAGATCGAGCCACGGCCGTAATGCCAGAACCACAAGCAGTTGCCCGCGCGAAGCGCACTTCCAGAGCATCATCAGGTTGTTGCGGTGGTTCAGCAGCACCTTCCGGGGCGATCCTGCGGCCAGTGTTGCGCCGCCGACATGATAGACGCAAACCGACGGCTCGATCCGGATTCTGTACCCCGCCAGCTGCATCCGCCAACAGAGATCGATCTCCTCCATGTGGGCGAAAAAATCGTCGTCGAAGCCGCCCAAACGGTGGAACAACTCGGCTCGGCAACAGAATGCGGCCCCCGTGGCCCAAAAGACATCCCGTGCCGTATCATATTGGCCTTCATCGCGTTCCACGGTCTGAAGGATGCGTCCCCGGCAGAATGGATAGCCCAGAAAGTCAATAAATCCGCCCGAGGCCCCCGCGTACTCGAACTCGTCGGGCCGCGCATAGCTTCGAAGTTTCGGCGCCACAGCCCCGACTTCTTCGTCCTCCAACGCCCGCAACAGCGGCTCCAGCCACCCCGCGGGCGTCTGCACATCCGAATTCAGCAACACATAGACCTCGGCCCCGATCTCCTGCAACGCGCGGTTATACCCGCCCGCAAAGCCGTAATTGCGATCCAGCTGCACCGTCCCGACCTCGGGATGGTGTTTCGCGAGCCATGCCAACGAGTCGTCGGTCGATCCGTTATCGGCCACGACCACATCGCCCAACCCCGCCGTCGTCGAGATGACACCAGGCAGGAATTGCTCCAGCTGTTTGCGGCCGTTCCAGTTGAGTATGACGATCTTAACGCGGCTCATTTCAAGTGTTGCTTTAGGTGAATTCTATCGCTTCAATGCTTCCTGCTGTTCTACAAAAAGTTTTACGCGATCAATTTTCGTGCGAATCTTCAGCCATTCGCCCAATCGCTCCGTATCAACCGTTTGCGCCGGGTCGACCGGTGTCACCACGCAGATCAGGAGCGTGTCGACCACCGCGCCCGCCGTATCGTAGGAGTGGCCTTTGGTCAGCGAAACGGCCGCCACGTTGTCGATCACGGCGCCCACCTCGCGCGAAAGGTTGTCGGCCTCGATATCGGTGACGCTGTAATTGCTCAAGCGGTTCTTCAGTTCGTCGATGCGGCGGTTTTTCTCGGCC
The DNA here is from genome assembly GCA_964533725.1 of uncultured Alistipes sp. Classification (GTDB taxonomy): domain Bacteria; phylum Bacteroidota; class Bacteroidia; order Bacteroidales; family Rikenellaceae; genus Alistipes. The sequence goes on from CAZHMX010000023.1 coordinate 4,223, forward strand.
AGCAACTCCGAATAACTGCTCTGCAGCGAGCGGATATCCACGCGTTCGTTTTGGGCGTTAGTGCTCTGGTTGACAACGAGTAACGTATTTCTCAACCCGAAGTTCCCCATCTGCGCGCGGGCATTTTCCAGAACCTGTTCCGACAGCGGTTCGCCGATAAGCAACAGTTCGATGCGCGACGGCTGTTCGCCCCGCCCGCACAACTTCTTGCACTCGATCACGCGCGTGTTTTCAAACTGAAATACCTGGTTTACATAGCGATCGGCGCTCGACTCGAAGATCGACGTGCGAACCATCCGAAAGCCCACCACCACGCTGGGGATAATTGTCAGCAGGGTAATTGCCAGCATCAACCGGTTGATGCTCCGCGACTTGGCCGAATCCAGCAGCACTTTGCGCTCGTATTTCAGAAACCGCACCACCAGATAGGTCGCCACCGCGATAAAGACCGTGTTGATCAAAAAGAGATAAAAGGCACCGAAGAAGAACCGCCACTGTCCCATCGCCAGGCCGAAACCCGAAGTGCAAAGCGGCGGAATCAATGCCGTTGCGATGGCCACGCCCGGAATCACGGTCGAGGAGCGGTCCCGCCGCGTCTGGGCGACAAAACCGGCCAGACCGCCTACTAAAGCGATCAAAACGTCGAAGGTCGTCGGCTCGGTGCGGGCCAGAAGCTCGCTGCCCGTGCGGCCCAGCGGCGAGAGTAGGAAATAGACCGTCGAGGTCGTCACCGCCACGATGACCATCAGCGAGAAGTTGCGGAACGACCGTTTCAGCAGGTTGAAGTCGTTGGTTCCCAGTGCTAAACCCATGCCCATAATCGGTCCCATAATCGGCGAAATCAACATGGCGCCGATGATGACCGCCGTAGAGTCGACATTCAGACCCAGCGAGGCGATCAGCGTGGCAAAGATCAGCACCCAAAGGTTGACCCCGCGAAATTCGACGCCGCGCGAAATATTCTCGACCACCTCTTCCTGGACCGCTTTGCCCTCTTCGAGGCTAAAACGGTCGCGCAAGTAGGCTATCCAGTTTTGTTTTGCCTGTTTATCGTTTTGTTCCATGATGTTACATGCTTTCAGCTGAAGTATTACTTTAAGCAGTTATTCCTCCGCCTCTTCGTCGTTGTTGTTTCTATCCGCGCGCGAAGGTTTCGGACGACCCGCGACGACGATCACGAATTCGCCCTTGGGTTCGTGTTCGCGAAAATGGCCGGCCACCTCTAAAAGGGTTCCGCGTACGGTCTGTTCGAATTTCTTGCTCAATTCGCGCGATACGGAGACCCGGCGTTCGCCGCCGAAGACTTCGGCCATCTGTTCCAGGCACTTCACCACGCGGAAGGGCGATTCGTAGAAGATCATGGTCCGCTCCTCGGCAGCAAGCGCTTCGAGCATCTTCATCCGCCCCTTTTTTTGCGGCAGGAAGCCTTCGAAACAGAATCTGTCGCACGGGAAACCGCTCTGTACCAATGCGGGAATGGCCGCCGTCGCACCGGGCAGCGTCTCGACCTCTATCCCCTGCTCGACGCATGTCCGCACCAGCAGAAAACCCGGGTCGGAGATGCCGGGCGTTCCTGCGTCGGATATCAGCGCCACGGTTCGCCCGCCCGCTATGGCTTCGGCCACCAATTGCACGGTGGCGTGTTCGTTGAATTTGTGGTGGGCGTGCATCCTCTTTTCGATGCCCAGATGGCGGAGCAGCACCGACGATGTCCGCGTATCCTCGGCCAAAATAAAGTCCACCTCCTGCAAGACGCGGATGGCGCGCAGGGTGATGTCGTCCAGGTTGCCGATCGGAGTCGGAACGATATAGAGTTTGGCCATAAGTCGCTATCCCAATTTACGTTCCAATAGTCTCATAATCAGCTTGGCGCCCTCCGAATTGGCATTCCAGGCGAAGTTTTCGGTGATCCAGATCATGCAGTCGTCCAGATCGTCGAAGGTCGAAAGCCGTTTCAGCGTGCGGTCGCACAGCGCCTGGTCGCCGCCGAAGAGGTCGCGCAGCAACACAAAACGTTCGCCCACGCTGATGGCGCGGTTTAGGTCTTCGGCGACCCCGACCCATTCGGCCATGTCGGGCCGATGGCCCAGCGAATCGCCCACCGTCGGCCGGTCGTTGCCGATCACCTCGCCCAAAACCGTCGTTGCGGCCGGCATCTCCGTTTTCTCCTCCCGACCCGGAAGGCCGTGCATGTTCGCCGGTTCCGCAGCCGGGGTTCGGGGGGTGTCGGTCGCGGTTGCGGCCGGATGGTCGGCAACGGGGGTGGGATCGGCCGTTGCCGTTCCGTTATCTTCGTTTGCCTTATCTTCGGTCGTTTCGCCGGTGATCTCCTCGACGATCTCGATCGGCTCGAACGCTTCGCCGGCCCTCTCGGAAACCTCGGGGGCGACGGGAGCGGCAGCAGGAACCGCGGACGCAACGGGGTCGGCGGGTGCGGAGCTTTCGGAGGAGTCGATCGGGGAGACCGTCGAGGGGATTCCGTCGAAATCCTCAAGTGCCACGACGGCTTCGTCGAAGGGAAGGTCGTCATCGTCTTGATCCTCCCGGATCGCTTCCGCAATGGGTTCGGCTGTCGGGGCTGCCATCGGCTTCCCGGTCGGTTCCGCGGTCGGAACAGCTGTCGGTTTCGCTGTCGGGGCAGCCGTCGGGCGAGATTCGGGATGGCTTGCCGGTTTTGTCTCGGCGTTTGGGGCCGGGGTCGCGGGGGCTATACTTTGGCCTCGTTGCAAAAGCGGGTCGTCGTCCGTGAAATCGGCTATTTCGAGTTCGAAATAGCTGTCGGCTGCGCTGTCGGCGGCGGGTTGCACGGTCGGTTCGGGCGTTGTCTCCGGATCATCGACGGGCAAACCGAAGAGTTCGCGGACGTGTTTGATCTTGGATGACGGCTCCGACGGCTCGATGCCCCAGTCCGACAGCTCCAACTGGCTGTTCGGCGCTTCGCGGCGGGCGGTTTCGTCGTCTTCATAGAGCGAGAAAAAGGCGCGGCGCGACTTGCGTCGGCGTCCCGAAACACTCTTGAAGCGGGAGGCCATCTCCTCCAAAGTCTCGGCGGTCGGCGCCGCGGCCGCATTTGCCGGGGTCTCCTCTGCCGCAGGCTCCGCAGGGGCGGGAGCGGTAAAATCTGCAACGGGGGTCGGCTCGGGGTTGCGTTCGGCCGTCTGCCCGGACTCCGGTTCGCCCTCCTGTTTCGGCTCAACGGCCGATTCGGGTTCGGCTTCCAATTCCGGTTTAACCGTCGGTTCCGGTCCGGCGTCCGGTTTCTGTTCGGGCGCCGGTTCAATGTCCGGTTCGGATTCAGGTTCCAACCCGGGTTCCGCGACGATCTCGACGGCTGCCGTAACGAGTTCTACGGCGGCGGGGGCGGCAACGGGCGATGCGGCCTCTGTTACCTCCGTATCTTCTTCGTATTCTGCTGTCTCGGTGGCTGCGGTCTCTTGGGCGGGGGTCTCCTCCTCGGCGGGAGTCTCAGCGGGGATCCCGGCAAATTCTTCGGTCGGGGCAGCGGGTCCTTCAGGCAAAACTTCGGTTGCCTCCGGGGTCGCCTCTTCGGTCGATCCTTCGGACGGTCCCTCGGCCGATTCCACGATCGGATCCCCGGGGATATTCGCGGGCAGCTCTTCCTCTGTCTTGTCGATCTCCTCTTCGATCGGCTCTTCGGTTGCCTCTTCGGCCGAATCGTCGGACGAGGCTATTCCCACCAAACCGATGGGCGAGACCAGATTGACGACAGGGGTGTCCTCCGTGCCGATAAAGGAGTCGATGATCCCGTCGTCCGGTTCGGTCGCGGATTCTTCTGCGAATCTCTCCGCGGCGGGTTCGGCGACGAATGCTTCTGCGGGTTCCTCCGCAGCGGTTGCGGCTACGGCTGCAACGGCGGATTCGGATGCGATTTCAACAGCCAAGGCGGCAGCTATGGTCGGTTCGACGGCTTCAGCAGGTTCGGCAACGTCGGCTTTTGCGGCTGCGGGAGCCGGGGATTCGATCGGCGGCTGTCCGGTTTCGGCGGGGATATTCCTTTCGGAGAGCAGGATATCTTCGTAGGCGCGGCGCAACAGGTCGCGGGCCAAATCGCGTTCGATGGTCGGGATCTCGCCGGACGACTGCCAGCCGTCGAGGAGTTGTTCTATGCGCCGTAGCGTTTGAATGGTGGTTTTCAGGTTCATAGCGGGTTTCGTTTTGGCCCCGTTCCATACAGGGACTATATGATGCAAAGATAACACATTTTCCCGGTTTTTCCTTCTCGCGGGCCTTAAAAAATCGCAGCGGCCGGTGCCGAGATTTTCGGATCTTTCAGAAGGTTCGCGATTTTTTCACTCCGCCGCCTTGCGCGAAGATGCAGGGTGGGGATCGGGACGACGCGGCAGGTGGAGATGGTGCGGTTTTTGAATTTCGCGAAAAAAACTATCGTTGTGGCATTAAAAAGGTTAGGATCATGGTAAATTGTCAGAATAACGGGAATTTTTACGATTTTGATGCCGAAGTGGCCCGGCTGACGGGCGGTGAGGCTTGTGCGAATTATCGTCGGCTGCGGCCCGGGGAGATCCGGCAGCTCGAAACGCAGGGCTGTCGTGCGGCCGACTGGTCGACGGTGCTCGTGGACCGGGATACGGATCTGGCGTATATCCGTGAGTCGCGCTTCTCGGGCGAGGTGCGGTTGGGGCGCTTCGAAAAGGTCTTCACGATGGCCGGCGGCATCCGAAAACACAGCGGTATCTATCACGCCACGTTGCACCATGTGGTGGTGGGCGACGACTGTCTGGTGGAGCATGTCAAAAACTATATCGCCAATTATATTATAGGTGCGGATACCTTTATCGAAAACGTCGATATCATTCTGGTCGATCGCCCTGCGACCTTCGGCAACGGCGTGGAGATCTCGGTGCTCAACGAAACGGGCGGTCGCGAGGTGACCCTCCACACGCGGCTTACGGCACACGAGGCCTATATCGAGGCGATGTATCGTCACCGGCCGCAGATCGTGCAGCGGATCAAGGCGTTGGCGGCCGCCTATGTGGCGACCAAACGGGCATCGATGGGCCGTATCGGTTGCGGGGTGACGATCGTCGATGCGGGCTACATAAAGAATGTCGAGGTGGGCGACTGTGCCGAAATCGAAGGGGCCGGACGACTCAAAAACGGTACGATCGTCAGCAACCGGCAGGCCCGCGTGCACATCGGCTACGGCGTGGTGCTGGACGATTTTATCATTCAGAGCGGCTGCGAGATCGAGGACGGAACGATGCTTTCGCGCTGTTACGTGGGGCAGAGTTGCAAGATGGGCCACACCTACACGGCCTCCGATTCGCTCTTCTTCAGCAATTGTCAGGGCGAAAACGGCGAGGCCTGCGCGCTGTTTGCCGGGCCGTTCACCGTCACGCACCACAAATCAACGCTTTTGATTGCGGGGATGTTCTCGTTTATGAATGCCGGCTCGGGGTCGAACCAGAGCAACCACATGTACAAACTCGGCCCCATACACCAGGGATCGATGGAGCGCGGCGCCAAAACCTCGTCCGATTCCTATATCCTGTGGCCCGCGCGAATCGGGGCCTTTTCGTTGGTCATGGGGCGCCACGTCGACCATATCGATACGTCGGATCTGCCGTTCTCGTATCTGATCGAGAAGCAGGGAATGACCTATCTCGTCCCGGCTGTCAACCTGAAATCCGTAGGTACGATCCGCGATGCGCAAAAGTGGCCCCGACGCGACGGCCGCACCGATCCGGAGCCTCTGGACTGCATCAATTTCAACCTGTTGAGCCCCTATACGATGCAGAAGGCATTACGCGGTATGGCGTTGCTGGACCAGTTGCGCAAGGTCTCGGGCGCGACCTCCGACACCTACACCTACCATAGCGCCAAGATCACCCGCGCCTCGCTGGAACGCGCGCTGAAACTTTACGATATTGCAGTGGTAAAGTTTTTAGGCAACAGTCTGATACAGCGCCTGCAAAGTTTCGCCGGGGAGACCGGGGAGGAGTTGCGCCGCCATCTGCTTCCGACCCATCCCGCGGGCGGCGGCGAGTGGGTCGATTTGCAGGGTCTGATTGCGCCCGGGAGCGAGATCGACCGGCTGTGCGACGATCTGCTGTCGGGTGTCGTGACCGATGTCGAGGCCCTCAACGTCCGTTTTGCGGCGCTCCATGCAGCCTATTACGAGATGGAGTGGACGTGGGCTTACGAGGAACTGTTGCGCTATTTCAAGCTCGACGCCCGAAAGATTACGGTCGACAAGCTGATCGAGATCGTCCGCCGCTGGAAGAGTTCGGTGGTGGCACTCGACGAGATGGTCTATGCCGATGCCAAGAAGGAGTTCTCGCTGTCGGCCAGGACGGGTTTCTGTGCCGACGGTACGCGCTTCGATGTCGGGTGCGGTTTCGAACAGGTGCGCGGCGATTTCGAGAGCAACTCTTTTGTGGTGGCGGTCACGGACCACATCCGCAAAAAATCGGCCCTCGGCGACGCCGCCATCGCCTTGCTGGACCGGGTACGGCGATAAAGGGGCGTGTGTGCCCGACAGTCCGGAAGATGAACGGTCGCTTTTTTACGGCTGCCGCGCGTGGGGGCGACCCGGTCTGCTGGGCCGATGTGCGTACAGGGGCGTTGCCGGCCACCATTCAGGTGCACTACGGGCAGATCTCCCTCGGCCGATTCGCTGCGGCGGCTCTGCCGGGCTATGTGCGGATCAGTGCCGCCGGTTTTCGGGGCGCAGGATCCGCTCTTCCATGACGCCGGGTGTTTTCCTCCGCGCGCATCCGCCTGCCCATAGAGGCCCTGCGGCACACCTTTTAGTCCCGTTTCGGCGATGCGACAACCGACGGCCGGACGGGTGTGCAGCCCTCCAGGGCGAGGAGGAGTCGTTTGGCCTCGAGACCGCCGCCGTAACCGGTCAGTTGCCGGTCGCTGCCGATGACGCGGTGGCAGGGGATGATGACCGAGAGAGCGTTGACGGCGTTGGCGGAGGCGACGGCGCGGACGGCGTCGGGGTTGCCGATGCGGCGGGCCAGTTCGGCGTAGGAGATGGTGGTGCCGTAGGGGATCTTCATCAACTCCGACCAGACCGAACACTGAAACGGTGTCCCTGCCATGCGAATTTCCAGGTCGAACGTTCGGCGGCGTCCGGCGAAATATTCCTCCAACTGGGCCGCAGCGCGCTCGATAACGGGCGATCGGCCCTCCTCGCAGGTCGCATGCAGATGGCGCCGGATGCGGCGGTCGATGCAGTCGCGGCGGCGTCCCGCGGTCCAGTCGCAGAGGCAGATCGCGTCGCCGATGGAGCCGACAAGCATCTCGCCGGCGGGCGAATCGAAACGGGATATCTTGATGATTTCCATGGATTTGTATGGTGTTATCTATTTCCGTCGGCCGGATCGGTCAATCCCTCGACGGCCCCTGCGGCGACGGCCCACAGGTAGAGCGAGGCGACCGAGCCGTATGGCGAAAACCGGCGGCGGTAACGTTCGAACCGTTGGCGGTCGATCGTCTTGTGGCGGTAGATCATCCGCAGCCCGCGCCGGATGCCCAGGTCGCCGAAACTCAGGATGTCGGGCCGCTGCATCGAGAAGATCATCAGCATCTCGGCCGTCCAGACGCCGACGCCGTCCAGAGCGGTCAGCCGTGCGCAGACCTCCTCGTCCGGGAGGGTGCGCAGTGTCTCGAGGTCCAGTTCGCCCGACAGCACCTTGCGCGCCGCCGAATGGATATATCCCGCCTTGCGGAACGAGATCCCGAACCGCTGCAGCGCCTCCCGGCCCAGACGGTCGACGGCCTCGGGGGTGACGGCTCCTGTCGCCTCCGTGATTTTGAGCCAGACCGTGCGGTGGGCCTTGGTCGAGATCTGTTGTCCGACAATCGAATGGACGAGGGCGGCGAACAGATCGCCGGTCACCTCGCGGTCCACCCTCCCGATGCGGTCGATCACCGCGCCGAGCCGTTTGTCGCGCCGCTTCAGCGCGTCGATTTCGCGTTCGCCGTAACGGAATACCGTTTTCGCCGCCATAGTCTGCACGGGTTAAAAAACAAGCCCGACAACCGTCGGGCCTGTAGGTTGAACAAGTGGGTTGCTATTTGCGCAACGGGCTGATTTTCATCGTGAAGCTGTAATCGCCGTAGGGCATGCGGTACTCCTCGCGCGGCAGGTGTCCCCACGAGTTGATACAGCCCAAACCGTAATGGCGGGCATCCATAATCAGGCAGATCTCGTCCACGGGCTGAACCTCCTGCGAGTGCATCTGGCGCTTCTCCCATCCCTCGTCCAGCGACTCCTGTGTGTAGTGGAGTGCCGACACAGCGAAGGGCGCTGCGGCGGTCAGCTGCAAACCGCGACCCGAAATGTCGGTCTGGTTCCAGCGGCGCACGTCGCTCTTGGTGCCGTTCTCCTGCGGACGGATGTAGGCATAGAACTGGTCGTCGACCCGCTGCACGTAGCGGCCCAGCAGGGCACCGCGCTTGCGGTCCACGTAGTTCTCCCACGGGCCGCGGCCGTAGTAGTCGATGCGGTCGTAACCGGCCGGCATCTCCATCCGCATGCCGAAACGGAGCAGGTCGGGCACCTCTTTTTTGTCGCCGGCCTTCATCGTCTCGCTGACGACCATTTCGCCGGCGTTGTTGATGCGGTATTCGAGCGTCAGGGCAGCGCCGACGGCCTGGAGATCGTACTGCGCGGTAACCACGGCGAGGCCGTCGGCCTCTTTGGCTTCCAGCGACTTGAGTTTCATTCCCGGGTTCTCCCATACGCGGAATTTCTGTTGCAGGCCGGCACCGAAATCGTTGTCGGTCGGCGCGCGCCAGAAGTCGGGACGCAGCTTCGAACCCTCGGCCAGCATCCGGTGTCCGGCGATGTCGTAACGGCTCAAAAGACCGTCGCGGCGGGCGAAATCGAGCCGTGCGACGGGCGTCTCGACGATCAGATAACGGGGATCGTTCGTGACGATGCGCACCTCGCCGGCCGTATTGAAGCGATCGGCCTGCACGGGGGCGATATCGACGTTCTGCGCTTTCCGGCGAACGACAAACTGTTCATAGGCGATCCGGTGGTCGGGATCGAGCAGCGGTTCGGCATCCTTCAGCCGGTATTCGACGGTCAGGACCACTTCGCCCTCCGACGCGGTGTCGGCCGCCTTGACGGGCAGCTCCACGCGCCCTTTCTGTTGCGGTGCGATAGCCGGGATGTCGACGATGCCGCTGCGCAGCACGTTTCCGTCGCACATCACCGTCCAGCGGGCGTAGCAATTCTCGATCGGGCGGAAGAAGTTTTCGTTGTAGATCTCTATCGTGCGGCCGTCTTCGCCGAGGGTCGTCCAATAGGGCTGCTGCACGTAGGCCACCTCATACATGTGGGGGTTCGGCACGCGGTCGGGTGAGATTAGGCCGTTGTCGCAGAAATTCTGATCCGAAGCGTCGTAGGGGTTCCAGTCGCCGCCGTAACCGTAGATCATGGCGCCGCCTTTGCCCGTCTTGCGAAGCGATTGGTCGACAAAGTCCCAGATAAAACCGCCTTGGTAGTGGGGGTATTTGCGGATCAGGTCCCAATATTCGCCGAAGCCGCCCATCGAGTTGCCCATCGCGTGGGCGTACTCGCACTGGATCAGCGGACGCGCGGGATTACCCGAGGCGAACTTCTCGCAATCGTCGTAGGTCCAGTACATCGGGCACATCACGTCGGTATAAGGCTCGTTCTCGGCGCGCTCGTACTGCACGGGGCGGCTCTTGTCGAAGTTTTTCACCCAGCGGTAGCACTCCTTGAAGTTCTCGCCGAAGCCGGCCTCGTTGCCGAGCGACCAGACGACGATGGCGGGGTGGTTGTAGAGGCTGCGCACGTGGCGTTCGTTGCGCTCCAGGTGGGCCTTCAGGAACGAGGGGTTCTGTGCCAGCGTCCTGTCGCCGTAACCCATGCCGTGCGACTCCAGGTTGGCCTCGGCGCAGAGATAGATGCCGTACTGGTCGCACAGGTCGTACCAGCGCGGATCGTCGGGGTAGTGGCAGGTGCGGACTGCGTTGAAGTTGTTCTCTTTCAGGATCTTGATGTCCTGGATCATCCGTTCCACAGAGACGTTGTAACCGCCGTCGGGATCCAGTTCGTGGCGGTCGGCGCCCTTGATGAGGACGGGTTTGCCGTTGACTTTGAAGAAACCGTCCTCGATCTTGACTTCGCGGAAACCGGCCTTGAGCGGAATGCTCTCGATCAATTCGTTCTTGGCCGTGAGCAGGTCGACGCGCAGATCGTAGAGGGTCGGAACCTCGGCCGACCAGAGGTCGACCTTGCCGCCCTCGAGCGTCAGATGGAGCGAGGGTCCCTGCACCGTGAGCTGCTGCCGGGCAACCTCCGCACCGGCGGGCGAAGTCAGCGTGCAGACCACGTTGCCGCCTTTGGCCTCTTTCGAAAGCTCGAGGTCGATGTCGAGCGTGCCCCGGGTGTAATTCTCTGTCAGTTGCGGCGTTACGCGGATGTCGTCGATGTGGCGGCGGTCACGGGCGTAGAGGTAGCACTCGCGGGCAATGCCCGACAGGCGGAAGAAATCCTGATCCTCAAGGTAGGTGCCGTCCGACCAGCGGAAAATCTGCATGGCGAAGAGGTTCTTGCCCGGTTTTAGGTAGCGCGTGACGTCGAACTCCTGGGCCATCTTGCTGTCCTCGCCGTAGCCCACGCGCTGGCCGTTGACCCAGAGGGTGATGTTCGAGGTGGCCGAGCCGATGTGGGCGATCACCTGACGGCCCGTCCAGGCGGCGGGGATCTCTATCTCGCGGCGGTACGAACCCACGTGGTTCTCCTCGGTGGGAACCATCGGCGGCACGGTGTCGAAGTGGCCGAGCCAGGGGTAACCCGGATTGACATAGAGGGGGTCGCCGTAGCCGTTGACCTCCCAGATGCCGGGAACGGGTATCGTGTCCCAGGCGCTGTCGTTGTAGCCGACGCGGTAAAAATCGGTCGGGCGCTGCTCGGCATGGCGTACCCAGTTGAATTTCCAGAGGCCCTCCAGCGAGAGGTAACGCTCGGAGGTTTTTTTGTCGTTCAGGCCCGCCTTTTCGTAGGCGAAGTAGTTGGCGCGCATCGGCAACCGGTTGATGGCGTTGACGTCGGGGTTAAGCCATTCGGGTTGTGACGTTTGCGCGGCGAGTCCCGTCGGGAGCAGGGCCAGAACGCAAAGCAGTTTCAAGGTTCTGTTCATAGGTCTAAAGGTTTACTTTGTCACAAAGTTAATCATTTTTCGCGGAATACCAAACCTGCAAACCGCTTTTTGTCAGGAAAGATCGGCGCGGATCGGCCATGTGGCGGCGGGCGGTGCAGGCGGCGGGGCGCTGTGCGGTATACCTCTTGCCCGGGATCGGGTGCGCAACCCGCTTCCGGCCGGCTGCGGCACGGGTTTGCCCTGTGAAAAGGCGCTCCGGCAGGTCCCTCCCCGAAAAGGGATCACCCCCGCCGGATCTTTCTGGCGGGGGTGAATGCGTCGAATCGGGATTTGCGGGATCCGCTTCGCGCTATTTTCCGGCTTTGGCCTCGGGCGTCGCCTTGACCTTCACCTTCAGGAAGTTTTTCACCAAGGCCTCGTCGCTGTTTTTGGCGGGGTCGTAGGTGACGGTGATCCGCTTGGTGGGGACGTCGATCTTCAGGTCCTCGATCTTGCCCAGCAGGTGGGCGTTGTTCTTCACGCGGTTGGCGCAACCCTGACAGTGGATGTCGGTGATGAAGACGGTGGTCTTCAGCTCCTTTTTGCTCTTCTCGGGAGCGGCCTGGCAGATGCCGAAGCCGAGGACGGCCATAAGGCAGATCAATAACAGTTTTTTCATAATCTATGGAATTTTAAGGTTTTATATGCTTTTTACGGTAATGCCGCTCACTGGGCGGGCGGCTGTTAATAGAGCGTGAAACGCAGACCGAAGTAGAACTTGCGGCCCATCAGCGGACCCCAGACGACCGAGGAGTTGAAACCCGGCTGGAAGGGGTTCATTCCGTGCTGGAACTTCTCGCCGTCGACCAGGATGGGATCCTTTTGCATGTAGTCGCCGATGTTCTCGCAACCCGCGTAGAGGTCGAAGCGGCCCAGCTTGCGGGTCACCTGCGCATAGAACATCGGGTAGGCGGGCGAGTGTTTCGCATCCTTCAGATCGCCCGTCTGCGAGGGCAGGCGGCAGGGACCGTTGACCTGGGCCGTGAAGTCGAAGGTCCACTTGCGGAACTTGGTGGCGTACTGCACGTTGACCAGTCCCTTGTACTCGCTGACCAGCGGCCGCTCGACCTGCGCCCATTGCCCTTCAGGGCGGCGGACCGTCATCTCGGAGTCCGTGTAACGGAACGTGGCGAAGAGATCCAGCCGCTCGGCCGGATGCCACGAGAAGTCGATCTGGTAGGTGTCGGTGTAGGAACGTCCGTCGGTATTGTAAACCAGGATGTTGCGGGTATCGTATTCCTGGTCGATCACTACGCCGTTGAAGAACTGCGTGCGGAACCAGTCGAACGACAGCGTGGCATCGTCCCGGTTCACCAGTCCGAACGTCTGCGTCAGGCTGCCGCCCACGGTCAGGGCGCGCTCCAGGCGGTCGAAATCCTTCGAATAACCCGTTACGGGCGACAGGTCGGCGGCCTGAACGAAGCCGATCGTGCGTCCCGTGGCCAGCATGCCGATGTTGTCGGTGATGATGTTGGTGGAGCGGTAGCCCATACCGGCCGAGGCACGGAGCACGGTCGACGGGGTGATGTTCCACTTGATGTGGCCGCGCGGCGTGAGACGGAACTCGCGGAAGTGGTGGAAATAGTCGCCGCGAAGACCCGCCACGAGCGAGAATTTGTTCTTGATCGTGTAGGTGTACTCGGCAAAAAGACCCGCTTCGCCCTCGCGGCGGTCCAGGTTGAAGACCTTGTCCGCACGGTTCGGCTGCCCGTTGACCAACCGCTCGTCCATGCACTGCAAACGCCCCGAAAGGCCCATGTTGAGCGACGAGCGATAGGTGAAGTAGTGGGCATACAGGAAGTTGAGCGACAGGGTATTCTCCTTGCCCCGGTAGTCGTTCAGCCCGAAATAGGCATCCTCGCTGAAGTGGTCGAAGTCGATGACGGCGGCGATGTTCGAACGCATCTCGTCCTCCTCCTCTTCGTCGTAGACCGAGGCGCCGAACGGACAGCCGATCTTCAGATAGGCATTGGCGCCGCGGTTGTGGATCTGCGAACCGTAGAGCTGTTTTGCGACCATCTCGTCGCGCATTCCCTTCTTATAGTCGACCATGCCGCCCAGGCGGTTTTCGCTTACGAATTTGGCGCCCCAGCGCACCTGCAGTCCGTTGTCGGCCGTATAGAGCCAGCGGTTGGCGACGTTCAGCTGGTTGCTCAACGGCAGATCGCGGAATCCGTCGTGGTTGTGGTCCATCGTCCGGACATCCGTGTCGCCCGAGCCGTGCAGGAGCAGCACCGTCGACAGTTTGCCCCCCTTGGTCACGGGCAGTGCCGTCGAGATGTTGGCTTCGGGGCGCAACTCGTCGTCTAAATAGAGGTTGACGAACAACCGTTCCTCGTCGGTAGGCTTGCGGTGTTCGAGGTTGATCTGTCCCGTGATGGCCTCGTGACCCGCGGCCACGGAGGCCACGCCCTTCGATACCTGGATCGAGTTCAGCCACATGCCGGGCGTGTAACTCAACCCGTAAGGGGCGCTCAAACCGCGCATGATGGGGCGGTTTTCGTCTAAAATCTGGGTGTAGGTGCCGGCCAGACCGAGCATCTTGATCTGACGCGCACCTGAAATGGCGTCGCTGTAGCCTACCGTCACCGAGGCCGAGTTCTCGAACGATTCGGCCAGATTGCAGCAGGCCATCTTGCACAGGCCCGCAAACGAGATGTTCTCGTCCTTCAGCAGGCCGCCGCTCTTGATATAGTTGCCGCCCAGGGTGCTGTTGACCACCACGTCCTCGATACCGACACCGTCGTTCTCCAGCAGAATCTCCACCGCACCGTTATTGGCGGCGACGGTCAATGTATCGTTTAAATAACCCACATAGCTGGCAATCAGACGGCTGCGGCCTTTGACGCGGTGCAGCTGGAACGAACCTTCGACATCGGTGCTCGTCCCGACATTCGTCCCCTCCCACCAGATGGAGGCTCCGATGAGCGGTTGTCTGTTTTTGTCCGTGACCTTGCCCCTGAGGTCGTCGGCAGCGGCCGCGACCGTAGCGAGCAAGAAAAAAAGTGTGATGATTTTCTTCATGTTTTTACTCCGAGTTTGATGACACAGTTTTGCGTGCGGATCCCCGGTCGGGGTGCCGCATGGAAAATTATGCCGTCACCGGAGGTGCGCGCAACGCCTTGGGCGCGTGGCGGAAGAGGTGGGGCAGGGGTGCCTGCCGGCGTCCGTAATGACAGGTGCCTGTGGCCGCAAGTACCGCACCGGCGCAGTTGTCGGCAGCGCACAGTGCCCACACGGGGACGAGGCTTTGCCGGCCCGGCGTGCGGTCGTCGTCCTGCGTCAGGGTGTAAAGCTCCTGGGGCGAGATGTGGTTGTGGTGGCAGAGGTCGTGGTCCTCCACGTGGCAGTGGGCCGACGATTCGGCGGGACTGTGCCCGTGCAGGCAGACCGGACAGCAGCCTTCGTCGGCGTGGTGCTCCGCATGGCAGCGGCACGGACAGAAGAGCGACTCCGCGGCCCGTCCGCCCGAGGCGAACGCATAGACCGCGAGAATCAACAGCGCTATGTACCGGCGTATCCTCATTCTGTCTCTCCTCCGTTTCCCGTTTTCCGTTTTCCGTTTTCGTTAGCTGTGTGTTCCGGCTTCTGTTTCTGTTCTCGCTTCCGCTTCCGTTCCCTGCTTTCGCTCCCGTTTCCCGTTTTTTTTTTCCCCCCCCCGGTTAGGCCTGGATCAGGCCGGCGGACCGGAGTTTTTCGGCCCATGCGGCGGCGTCGCGGCGGGCCGTGTCGGGATCGATTCCGTAGTGTCCGACAAGCAGTGCGGCGGCATCTTCGGTCTCGAAATCCTTGTTCTGCAACTCGTTCCAGAGCATACGGGCCGAGTCGTTGAGCGTGATGACACGGGTCATGTCGGCACCGTAACGGCCCTGCATGATCACCACGTGTTCGCCCGCCATCTCGCGGATCTTGACTCCCTGAACGATCTTCATACAGCCTGAAAATTTGGACAAAGATACCCCAAAAATCCAATATATCCAAATCCAGCAGGGTAAAAAATGAGTTCCGCCCGACGCACGGCGGCGTGGCGGAACTCTGTCGTTCGAGGCGGGACGTCTCTATCTCGAACGGTGCCGGAAAAGGCCTAAAAACGATAGTTTGTCGCCCACCCACTCGGCCAAATCCCTGGCGCGCACGGCCACCTCGTAGATGGTCTCCGTCCGTTCGCGGATTCGTTCCAGAGCCGGCTGGGCCGACCGGATGTAGACGATCATGGCCACCAGCGCCAACAACACTCCGATAACGAGTGTCGCCATCGCCGCAGAACCCACCAGCTCCCCCAACCAGAGGATGAAGGCCGCAAGAAACAGCAGCGCCGACAACAGAATCATCAGGCTGAAGCCGATCAATGCCGAAATAACACTGCCGCCCTCGTGCCGGCGGTATCGTCTCTCATCCCTCATATCAGTTCGCCTTGTCGCAATCGCAGTCAAGGCCGTTGCACTCGCAATGTACCTTGTCCATCTCGTTCTTGATTTTCTGCGCCCCTTTCTGCGCCATCGACCGCAGGTCGTTGCGGACCTCACTCCCCGTTTTAGGGGTCACCAGCATGGCGATACCCGCGCCTACCAGCGCACCGCCCAAAAACGTTCCCAAACAAAATGCGTGTTTCATAATCTCTAAATGTTTTTTGGTAAAATTACGTCTCCACTCTTGCAAACCACGAGCCAAAGCCGTACCTTTGTCCATATGAATTTCAATCCCGATTTTGCGCGCGTGCCCCTCGACCGGGCCGCCACCGTAGCCTTCACCGGCCATCGCTCCTACGAAGGTTCGGCCGCCCGGCAGCTCGCCCGGACCGTGCAGGCGCTCTATGCGCGCGGTTATCGGACCTTTCTGTGCGGTATGGCCTCGGGGTTCGATCTCGCCGCCGCCGAAGCCGTGCTCGACCTCGCCGGCCTCTGTCCCGGGATCGGCGTGGTGGCCGTGATCCCTTTCGCGCGCCATATCGACCGTCTGCCCGAGGTCGACCGGCCGCGCTACCGGCGTGTGATAGACCGTGCGGTCGATGTGGTGACCCTGGCCGACCGCTACACCCCGCGGGCCTACTTCCGCCGCAACGACTTTCTGGTCGACAACGCCTCCTACGTGGTGGCCTGGTACGACGGCAACACCGCCTGCGGCACGGGTTATACCGTCGGTCGCGCCCGTCGCCGTCGTCTTCCCGTCGAGAATCTTTATCCCGACCCCCAGCAAGCACTTTTATTGGATTAATCCCTCACACGATGCGTTACGATCCCCAGGAACGGGCCGCGCGAGCCCGCAATCTCTTCCTCGAAGGTTACAACTGCACGCAGTCGGTCGTCCTGGCCTATGCCGATCTCTTTCCCGGGCTCTCCGCCGACCGGCTGGCCGCCCTTGCCGCGCCGCTCGGCGGCGGTGTGGGGCGTCTGCGCGAAGTCTGCGGCGCCGTCAGCGGCATGGCTCTGGTCGCCGGCGCCGTATGTCCCAACCCCCGGCCCAAAGACCAGCCCGCCAAAGCCGCCTGTTACGCTTTGGTGCAGGATCTTGCCCACGCCTTCCGTCAAAGCAACGGCACCATCGTCTGTCGTGAGCTCCTCGGTCTGGCCGAGCGTCACAGCAGCCCCGAGCCCTCCGAGCGCACCTCCGAATACTACCGCAAGCGCCCCTGTCCCGATCTTGTCGCCGACGCCGCTCGTCTTCTCGCCGAGCGTCTGAATGCCCGCGAGGCGTGCGGTTCTTGAGGCGGGGCTGACGCACGACTGCGCTCGTCGGGGCGGGATAGGACCCCGCCCCTTGCCGCGCGGGCGCTCCCCGGTCCGTGTGTTTTCTTGCGGGTGT
>CAZHMX010000024.1:0-20895 GCA_964533725.1 uncultured Alistipes sp.
AAGGTTTGTCGAAACGCACCACGAACCAGTTGCGGAAGTTGTCGGGCACGCCGCCACTGTTGCGCGTCGTATAGCCCATGACCGTCCGGCTGTCGGGCATGACTTCGATCTGCGAACCCCGGTCGAAGGCGTCGATGACGACGCCCGACTCGTCCGATTCGGGGAAGGTGAAACGCATGACGGCGGCACGCTCCGTCGGGGCAATCTCCGCCCGCACGTCGTGGTCGGCAAGATAGACCTTGTAGTAATAGGGCCGCGCCTCCTCCGACTGGTGCGAGAACCAGCTGCGGCGGCTCTCTTCGCTCACCTTGTCCGCGCCGCGCACGGGCATGATGGAAAACTGTCCGTAGTCGTTGATCCACGGCGAGGGCTGGTGGGTCTGCTTGAATCCGCAGAGGGTGTGCGAGCCGTAGGTATAGGCCCAGCCGTCGCCCATGCGGCCCGTCTGCGGGGTCCAGAAGTTCATACCCCAGGGCAGGGCCACGGCGGGGTAGGTGTTGCCGGTCGAGAGCGAATAGTCGGATTGGGTGCCCACGAGCGTGGAGACATACTCCGAGGGACGCAACAGCTCCCCGTCGGCATTCCGCGACGCGCAGCCGACCACAGCCGGGAGCAACAGAGCGATAATTATCTTGTTAATCTTCATTATTTTATATTGTTAAGCAGTTCAACCTTTCCGTCGTTGACGATCTTGAGGATCAACTCTCCGAAGAGCGTGTTCTGCCAGGCGAACCATGGACGGGTGAAGTTCGCGGCGTCGTGGCGCGAGAACGACTCGTGCATGAAGCCCGTGCCGGCGTCGGTGGTGATCAGACTGCAGATGCACTCCTGCAGCTCCCGGTCGTCGACCGACGTGAAGGCCCGCATCATGATGCTCATCGGCCAGATCGCCTCCGTGCCGATGTGCGGTCCGCCGATCCCTTCGCCCGCCGCGCCGCGCCAGAACCAGGGGTTGGCCTCGCTCCACACGAAACGGCGGGTATTCTCGTAGATCGGATCCCGGCGGTCGACATCACCTAAGTAGGCCATTGCCAGCAGCGAGGGGACATTGGCGTCGTCCATCAGCTGGCAGCCGCCGAAGCCGTCGACCTCAAAGGCGTAGATCTTGCCGTATTCGGGGTGGTTCACCACGGCATACTTCTGCAGTGCGGCGGCCACTTCGTCGGCCAGTGCGCGACACTCGCCGGCCAGTGCGGTCTCCCGGTTTACCGATTCCAGGATCTCGGCTCCCTTGCGCAGGGCGCTGACCGCCATGAAGTTGGACGGAACCAGAAACTCGAAGGTCGTGGCGTCGTCCGAGGGGCGGAAAGCCGAGGCGATCAAACCTACGGGTTTTACGGGATTGCCCCGTCCGACGTGGCATTTGGTGTCCAGCTGACGGTCCGTGCGGCGCAGGAAGATATAGTCGCCCGGTCCCTCTTTGCGCTGTTGCTCCTTCAGGGTCTTCAGGATGTTGCGCATGGCCCCGATCCACTCGCCGTCGAAGGGCGACCCGTCGCCCGTGGTCTTCCAGTAGTGGTAAGCCAGACGGATGGGGTAGCAGTGGGAGTCGATCTCCCACTTGCGCTCGA
The DNA here is from genome assembly GCA_964533725.1 of uncultured Alistipes sp. Taxonomy (GTDB): domain Bacteria; phylum Bacteroidota; class Bacteroidia; order Bacteroidales; family Rikenellaceae; genus Alistipes. Next base: position 1,572 of record CAZHMX010000024.1, read on the forward strand.
AGACCCAGGGACTCTGCACGTTACCCGGATATCGGACATCTTCGCCGGCCCCCGTCGGCCCGTCGTTGAAGGCGTTGGCGTAGGGGTCGATGTTGATCAACCGGAACTGACGGCGGATTACTCCCGCGATCATCCGCTGCAGGGCGGGGTCGGCCGTGCAGAGCTGCACGTAAGGCCACACCTGCGCCCCCGAGTCGCGCAACCACATGGCGGGAATATCGCCCGTGTAGACATAGGTGTCGGGGTTGCCGTCGGCGTCTTCGCGATAGTGAACCGTCGTATCGAGCGTGTTGGGGAAACAGTTGCTGAACATCCAGCGAATCCGTTCGTTTTTGAGCAGGCCGCAGACACGCTCGATCTCTGCTTCCACGGCCTGCGAACTAAAAGACCGTTCCGATGCGGCGGGGCGCTGGTCCGCATAGACCTCGGGTTCGTCGGCGCAGTACCAGACTTTGGGTTCTGCGCCCATCACGAAGCGAAGTTCGCCGCCCTGCATTACGTCGGCATGGTCGATCCAGGCCTTGGTGTAGGGTTGCCCGTTGAGCTCCACGCGCTGGATATAGCGGTTCTCGGTCGAATTTCCCTCGGCGACGACGGTGAACGTGCCGCCCGGAACGCGGATCTCCACCCGGTCGAAGAGCGGCGAACCGAACCAGTAGCGGCCGCCGGCAGGCTCGGCCTCGTACATGCCGATGGCCGAAAGAATGTACCACGACGACATCTGACCGACATCCTCGTTGCCCGAAAGGCCGTCCGGCTCGGCGTGATAGAGCGTCGTGAGCACCTCGCGCACCTTGTCGGCCGTCTTCCACGGCTGGCCCAGCATCGTGTAGAGATAGAGCGTGGCGTGCGACGGCTCGTTGCCGTGGGCGTACTGGCCGATCATGCCCGAAATATCGGGCGAGGTCTCCATGCCCTCGATTACCGAGCTGACGGTGAACAGCGAATCCAGCTTCCGGATCATGGCCTCGCGGCTGCCGAAGCAGGCCACCAAACCCTTCACGTCGTGCGGAGCCAGCCAGGTGTATTGCCAGGCGTTGCCCTCGCAGTAGTCGTCGGCGCGGTGGCTCGAGGCATAGGGGCTGAAGGGCGTGCGCCAGCCTTTCTTTGCGTCGCGGCCGCGCATGAAGCCCGTTGCGGGGTCGAAATAGTTGCGGTAGGAGTGGCTGCGGTTTTCGTAGCGGGCGGCGTCATCGGCCTTGCCCAGCGCACGGGCGGCACGGGCGGCGGCACCGTCGGCCAGCGCGTACTCCATATCGTAGGCCACGGCCTCGTTGAAGAGGTCGCAGGGGATATAACCGTACTTCATTCTCAGGCCGTTGCCGCGATCCTCGTTCGCGGCCGTCTTGCGAATCGCCTCAAAGGCCTTTTCGCGGTCGAAGCCCTCGATGTTCTTGACGATGGCGTCGGCCACCACGCAAATGCCCGGGTTGCCGACCATGCAGTCGGTCTCGTTGCCCCAGAGGTGCCAGACCGGCAGACGTCCCTGCTCGTCGGCGATATCGAGCATCGTGTTGATGATCGCGGGCATCTTTTCGGGGTGGAGAATCGTCATCAGCGGCATGGCGGCGCGATAGGTATCCCACAGCGAGAAGGTGGTATAGGTCTTGTGCCCCGGGTTCTGACGCACCACGCCGTCGGCACCGCGATAGTCGCCGTTGGCGTCGCAGAATTCCGACGGGGCGATCATCGTGTGATAGAGCGCCGTGTAGAAGATCTTGCGAGCCTCGGCATCCCGGGTCTCGATCTTCACCTTGCCCAATTCGGCATCCCAGGCCGTGCGTGCGGCTTCGGCCGTAGCCTCGAAGTCCCAGCCCGGCAGCTCGGCCGCCAGGTTGGCCTTGGCTCCCTCGATGCTTACGGGCGACAGGGCGACCTTCACCAGCACCTGGTTGTTCGACGCGGTGTTCAGCTTCACGCGGCAGTAGTCACCGTCGATATCGAAACCTTCGACCTCACCCTGGAAATCGGCTACGAAGTAGACCTTCTGGTCCTTGGCCCAGCCCGACGAGTAGCGCCAGCCCGTCAGCCGGCCCTCTTCGACCTCGAAATGGGTCTCGGTGGCCTTGTCCCAGCAGCCGCCGTTCTCCAGATCGAACAGGATGGCGGCGTTGTCCGTCTTGGGGAAGGTGTAGCGGTGCAGACCCACGCGCGAGGTGGCCGTCATCTCGGCCTTGACGCCGTAACGGGTCAGCGGCACCGAGTAGTAGCCCGGGCGCACGACCTGTTGCGTGCGATCGGCCGCCGAGGCTTGTCCCGCCTCGGGATCCTCCTTCGTTCCGCGGCCCGGGGTGACCTCACCGACCGTCGGCATCAGCGTGATATCGAACAGATCGCCGATACCCGTACCGCTCAAGTGCGTGTGCGAGAAGCCGATCACCGAGTTGTCCGAGATGTGGTAGCCCGAGCACCAGTCCCAATCCTGGGGGATGCTCGTCGGACCTACCTGCACCAGGCCGAAGGGGACGTTGGCCCCCACAAAGACATGACCGTGACCGCCCGTGCCGATCGTGGGATCGACCCAGTCCGACGGACGTTCGCCCCCTTGCGGTTGTGCGCAAGCCGCAGCCAGCAATCCCGCGGAGGCCATCAATAAATGTTTAAGGTTCATAGTGTTAAAGTTTTATTTTAATTAATTATTTCACCACAATTTCATCGATGAAGAACCAGCAGGGCTGCCCTACGCCGTAGTGCCAGGGCGGGCAGACCTTGACCCCTTCGACCTCCACCCGGATATAGCGGGCCGCGCGCCGTTCCTTCAGACGCACCGTCGCGGGGACGAATTTCACGGGCACCGACTGGTCCTCCCCGAAGGCCACTTCGCCCATCGGTTCCCATGCTGCGTGGTCGGTCGACGTGCTGTAAACCACCCGACGCGGCAGCAGGATCCACTGTCCCAGCTGGTGCAGGAAGTCCGCCTCGACCTCTTCGATGGCGCATTCGCGGCCCAGGTCGACCACAAAGGCCCCGTCGGTCCCTTCCCAGCCGATCCAGCTCTCGACAAACGAGGCGCCGCCGTAGAGTCCGTCGGTGAGGGCCTTTTCCCCCGGAGCGCGGTATTTGCCCGTGGGCGCGACGATCCACTCGATTTTGGCGCCGCGTGCAAGGCCCTGCTCCGTCTTGGGCAGATAGCGCTCGCGATAGAGCCGGCAATAGTCTATCGGGCTGTTGTTGCGCTCGTTGAGCGACCGCACGCCGTAGTCGCGGCAGTAGCGCTCGAAGAGGTCCAGATCGGCCTTCACCTTTTCGACCTCCATATCGGGCATCGTGCGGGCGATCTCCAGCGAGGAGTAGATCAGCGGCAGACGGGCCATCCGAACCCGTTGCAACCGGGCCGGATCGTCGGCCACAGCTTCCTCGGCCTTGTCGAAGAGCCGGTCGTAACGGCGGCGGCAGGCGGTGTTCAGCATGCCGTTCTTGTGCGTCACGGGCGAGTCGTAGATCCAGAGCCGCGTGCCCGAGGCCAGCAGCGCCCCCTCCAGTTGTTTCTCATATTGGTAGAGATAGGGAGCGGCCTTTCCGTAATAACCCTTCATAAAGGTCCACATGAGCGAATCGGTATCCTGTTCGGGGTTCCACATCAACCGGCTCACCACCCACGAGCGCAACTCCGAAAAGTCGCCGCCGCGCGAGCCGGCGATCTGCGAGAAGTGCATCGTCGCGCCGTGTTTCTTGAAGAGCCGCATGTTGGGCCCGAGGATCGGGAAGTTGGGGAACGGTTCGACCATGTTGTCGAAGTTGATGCCGTAGTCCCAGATGAAGAGGTTGTTCGAGATCTTCGACCATCCCTCCAGTGCCTCGACGAATTCGCGGCCCGAACGGGTCTCCTTCAGGGTCCCTTCGCGGTCGCAGTCGATGTCGCAGAGCATGATGTTGACGTTCGGGAGCGGCCGGGCGTATTTGGGCGGTTTCATCGTGAATAGATAGGCCAGAGTCGAGATCTCCTTGTCGGGGAACCGCTCGGCCAACCGGTTCATAAACAGTACGTAAGCACCTGCTGGCGAACCCTCGCGACGGTTGATCTCCTCGCACTTTTCGCAGCGGCAGAAGGTGTGGTTGCTGTCGTTCTGGCTCACCGAGATGATCGTTTTGTCCGGATTGGCCTTGAAGATCGAGTCGATGCGTCCGGCCACGATCTCGAAGACCTCGTCATTGGTCAGACACCACTGCGCGGCCCGTCCCGGACGCCGCTGTCCGTTCGTGAAGCCGTAATATTCGGGATGTTCGCGGCCGTAACGCTCGGCGGGCAGCAGCCGGTTGAACGTATGCACCCAAAGGTTGCCCGCGAAGATATCCTTCGGCTCCTCCAGCCGCAGGAAGAGGCGATAGACCGAGTCGGCGGCCATTCCGTAGGCCTGGCTCTGCCGATAGCGGAACGCGGGGTTCTCCGCACAGTCCATGGCGGGCAGGACGATCTCCCGGCGCCGGTCGAGATCGTACGTGCCGGCCGCATAATAGACCATTCCCAGGTAGCGTTCGAGCAGGGTGGTGACGGCATAGACGGCTCCCCGGCCGCCGCCGCTCGAAATGCGCAACACGCCGCCCTCCGTACGCAGACGGAAACCGTCGCGGGTGACTCCTTCGCGTTCGTCGCAACCGATCCATACTTCGTACTTGCCGGGACGGGTGTTTGCCGCCTCGGAGGTCCGGACTAAGGGCAGTTCCGCGCCGCTCGATTCGCGGACGAACCGCTGCAACAGTGCGCCTGCCGTCGTTGCCGCAGGATCGGCCGGGTCGACAACGATGCGCGCCGTCGGACGACCCTTGTCGACCAGGCGGATTTGTGCGCCGGCCGTCCATCCCGCGAGAAGGACCAATACGGCCAGGAGATTGCCTGTATATTTCATTCCGGTTATTTTACGTTAAACACCAAATGCTTGCCTTTGACCAGTTCGTCGTGACCGATGCGGTAGCGATTCAGGGGACGGCCGCCCAGGGTCATCGAACGGATCTGATCTTTGCCCCCCGCAGTGCGTTTGGCGTCGATCGTCAGCACCACGCCGTCGGGGGTCTCGATCTCCACGCGGTCGAAGGTCGGGGTCGTGAGCGTGTAAAGGGCCTCGCCCGGACAGTCGGGGTAGAATCCCATCATCGAGAAGACCGCCCAGGCCGACATCGTTCCCGTGTCGTCGTTGCCCGGGATGCCGTTCGGCTTCGTGGTGAAGTGTTCGGCCAGCAGCCGCTTGACTTCGCGCTGCGTGCGCCACTCCTCGCCCTTGAAACGGCTGAAGAGATAGGGATAGGCGATATCGGGTTCGTTGGCGGGGTCGTAGAGCCCCTCGTCGAAGACGCGCTGCAGCTTCTCGACGAACTTCCTGTTGCCGCCCATCAGTTTGGCCAGTCCCTCGACATCGTGCGGCACGAAGAAGGTGTAGTTCCAGGCCGAACCTTCGTGGAAGCCCGGCACGGGTTCGAAATTCTCCCCCTGACGCGGGTCGAAGGGGGTTAAAAATTCGCCGTCGCGGGTCCGCGGTCGCAGCGTGCCGCTTTCGGGCGAGTAGTAGTGGCGATAGCCGAGCGAACGCCGGCGGAAGAGCTCCGCCTCCTCTTTCTTGCCCAGTGCGTCGGCCAATTGGGCGAGGGCGTTGTCGGCCACGTAGTATTCCAGCGCGTGCGAAACGGAGTTGTCGCCCGACATATCGTTGGCGAACCAGCTCAACGGAATATAACCCCGCTCGATATAGGGGTCGATATCGGGACGCATCCGGTTTTGTGCGCCTGCCGTGGTGGCCGACTTGTACATCGCCGCCCAGGCCTTGTCCATATCGAAGTCGCGCAATCCCTTCATCCACGTGTCGACAATCACGGGAATCGCCGGGTCGCCCTCCATCGTGAAGGTCTCACGGCCATAGAGTTCCCATTTGGGCAGCCAGCCCCACTCGTCGTACATACCGATCATCGAGCGGACCATCTCGATCTGGCGCTCGGGGTAGACGAGCGCCATCAGCTGGTGCACGTTGCGATAGGTGTCCCACAGCGAGAAGACCGTGTAGCGGTTGCCTTCGGCGATTCCCGTGCCGCCGGCCTGCTCCATCAGGGGGTATTCGCCGTTGACGTCGTTGAGGATGTTGGGGTGGATCAGCGTGTGATAGAGGGCCGTGTAGAAGACCTTGCGCTGCTCCTCCGTGCCGCCCTCGACGCGGATGCGGCCCAGATCCTCGTTCCAGCGTTTGCGTGTCGCGGCGGCTACCTGGTCGAAGTGGCTGTCGGCCTGCAACTCGGCCTCGAGGTTCTTGCGCGCGTTCTCCGTCGAGACGTACGAAATACCCATCCGCACCTCGATCTGTTCGCCCGCCTGCAGGTTGTCGAACGTGTACCAGTAGCCCACGTCGTCACCCGCCAGCTCGCGGCCGTAGTTCCTGTAGATCTTGTATTTGCCGTTGTCGGGGGTCCACTCGGCCTCGACGCCCGTCATCAGCCGCTGCTTTTTCCAGTAACCCTGCGACGAGGGGGTGCGGTTGATGCGCATGACGAAATAGACGGGGAAGACGGCCTGCGGGTTGTAGCAGAAGGTGCCCAGGAGCTTCGTCCCTTCGATCTCGGTGGCGCTCACCCGGCGCACCATCGCCCCCGATTCGTTGGTCAGTCCTTCGCCCAGGTTCAGCAGGATGTTGCCCTGACCGGCGGGGAAGGTGTAACGCTCGATCGAAGCGCGCGGCGTGGCGGTCACCTCGGTCAGAATGTCGTATTTGGTCAGCCGGTTGGTGTAATAACCGGCCTGTGCCCGCTCGTCCGTGTAGGCCGAACCGTAGTTGTGGTAGTCGACCTCCAGCGCGCCGGTGGTCGGCATCGTCAGCAGCGAACCCATATCGGGACAGCCCACGCCGCTCAAGGCACCGTGTGCATAGCCCGTAAAGAATTTGTTTTCAAACTCATAGGGGGTCGACCACCAGCGGGCGTCCTTGTCCTGCACGTTGGTGTCGGAGCCCATCACGTTGAACGGTACCACGGCCATCATGCCGTTGGGGGCTACGGCACCCGGGTTGGTGGTGCCGAAATTGGTGGTACCCACGAAGGGTACCACCCAGTCGGCCGGCTCTTGCGCCCGCAGCGGGGCGAACCCCACCGCGGCGGCCAGCAACAGAAGCAAAGCGGGTTTTCTGATCATCATGTAAGCGTTAAATTCGGCTTGTTAAAAGGGTCATTTTGGTTTGGGGATCGATGCGCAGCGACGCGGTCGTGGCGGGAAGCAGTACGGTCTCGCCGCGGTGAATCGGCATCGTGGCGCCCAGATCGTCGGTCAGCACGCCCTCGCCCTCGGTGCAGATCACCACGAGGAAGGAGTCCTGCGCCGAAAGATCGAGTGTTTTCGGGGCGTCCAGTTCCAGCAGATCGGTGGTGAAATAGGGGCAGCTGACCAGCTCGACAGCCTCGTTCATGCGCCGCTCGTAGGGGGTGCGGTAGTCGGGCAGTACGGTGTAGTCGATGGCCCCTTTGGCCTGCTCGGTGTGCAGTTCGCGCGGTTTGCCGTCGGTGCCCAGGCGGCCGTAGTCGTAAATGCGGTAGGTGATGTTCGACGTCTGCTGGATTTCAGCCACGAACGAACCCGCGCCAATGGCGTGCACACGACCCGCGGGGAGGAAATAGACCTCGCCCGGCCGGATCTTGTAGTCGGCCAGGATGTCGGTAATCGTGTTGTTCTGGACCGAAGCTTCGTACTCCTCGGGGGTGACCTGTTTGGCGAACCCCGACTTGAGGTGCGCCCCTTCGTCGGCTGCCACGACGTACCACATCTCGGTCTTGCCCTTCGACCGGTGGCGCTCCCACGCCAGTTCGTCGTTGGGGTGGACCTGGATCGAGAGATCCTGCCGTGCGTCGATGAACTTGATCAAAAGCGGGAACTCGTTGCCGAAACGCTCGTAGTTGGCCTTGCCGAGGAGTTTGGCGCCGTCACGGGCGAGCAGCTCGGGCAGTTTCATCCCCTTGTCGGCCCCTTCGGCTACCGTCGACTCGTTGCCCGCAACACCCGAAAGCTCCCAGCTCTCGCCGATTTGGTGCTGGTCGGTTGCGATTCCTTTGTAGGGGGCGATCTTTTCGCCGCCCCAGATCAATGATTTCAGTATCGGTTCAAACTTGTACATAACGTGCGTCTTTTATTTTTCCTGTGCATCCAACTGGCTGAGGGCGAACGAGTACGCGCCGATCGAGATGGCGGCACTGGCGCCTAATTTCGAGATGGCTACGCCGATGCGCTTCTGCGGGTCGTAGGTCACGAAACGCCCCGTGCCGTAAACCTCCAGCGGCTTCATCGCACCCTGGGCGAACTCCGCGAATTCGGCTTCGTTGTCCAGATCGTAGACCTGCATCTGCACACGGTTCACCGCATCGCCGCTCAACGTGCGGATTTGCGAACGCAACTCCTTCAACAGGCTGGGCATGATGTATTTGCGTGCGGCCGTAATGCCGCCGCCGATGACGATCAGACCGTCGACTAACTGCACGGCCGTGGCCATGGCGTCGCCGGCGATCTCGCCCAGTTCGGCAAAGGCGGCTTTGGCAGCCTCGGCGTCACCCTCGATCTTGCCCTCGGCGATATCGAAGATATCCTTCGGCTCGAACGTGTGGTCCTTGTGGCCCGATTTCTCGGCATAGACGCGCTTGACGGCGCGTACGGCCACGCCGTCTTCGACGATGATGCCGTCCAGTTTCTTGTGTTTCAGACAGAAGGTCTCCACGCACGAGTTGTCGCCGCGGTTCAGTCGGCCGTCGACGACCATACCTACGCCGAAGCCCGTGCCGAACGTGTAGCCCAGCATGTTGCGATAGCGTTTGGGGCTGTTCAGGGCCTCCAGTTTCGCATTGACTTCGGGCAGCACGCCACCTAACGCCTCGCCGTAAGCGAACAGGTCGCCGTCGTTGTTGATGTATACCGGCATTCCGAATTTCGCCTCCAGGAAAGGACCCAGCGCCACACCGTCGCGGAACGAGGGGAAGTTGGGCAGGTAGCCGCCGATCACGCCATTCGGGTAGTCGGCCGGGCCGGGGAAAGCGAACGAGATAGCGACGGGCGTCTCTTCGAGACGGTCGATAATCTGCTGAAAACCTTCGACCATCGTTTCGAGGCAGCGGTCCAGATTGTCGGCGTGCGAGGGGATGGTGATGGGATCAAGGATAAACTTGTTGGCTCGCATAGCACCGAACACGAGGTTCGTGCCACCGGCGTCGAGCGTAATGACTACGCGATTGTCGTGACTATACATAATATTAAGGTTATTTTAGGATGTTGGTTTTCTTGACAAAGTCGATAATCTCGGGGATATAGCCGAAAGCCAGACCCGTCACCGAGTCGGCGCAACCGTAATAGATGGCGATGCGGCCCGTATCGGCGTCGTGCAGGGCGGCGCAGGGGAAGGTCACGTTGGGGACGTCGCCCATGCACTCGTAGGTTTCGCGCGGCGAGATCAGGTAGGCACCGCTGCGGGCGATCGGTTTCCAGGGCTGGTCCAGATCGAGCAACGCGGCGCCGAAGGCGTAGACATAGCCGTTGCACGAGCGCAACACGCCGTGGAAGATCAGCAGCCAGCCTTCCGAGGTCTCGATCGGAATAGGACCCGCGCCGATCTTCATGCTCTGCCAGGCGCTTACCTCGAAGGGTGCGGGTGCCATCACATGGCGGTGGCGGCCCCAGTAGACGAGGTCGGGGGTCTCGGAGTAGAAGATATCGCCGAAGGGGGTATGACCCGAGTCGCTCGGACGCGACAGCATGGCGAAGTTCCCGTTGATCTTGCGGGGGAACATCACGCCGTTCCGGTTGTAGGGCACGAAGGCGTTCTCCTCCTGGTGGAAGGTCTCGAAATCCTCGGTCCAGGCCACGCCGATCGTCGGGCCGTAGTAGCCGTTGCACCACGTGACGTAGTATTTGTCGCCGATTTTGGCCACGCGGGGGTCGTAGCCGTAGACCCACGTGCCGATCTCCTCGTTGGGGGCGATCAGTTTGAAGTCCTCCTCCTGGATCTCCCATCGGATGCCGTCGACCGAGAAGCCGACGTGGATGCGCATGCGGCGGTTCGTGTCGTCGCAGCGGAAGACGCCTGCATAGTTGTATTTGCCCTTTTTGAACGGCACGACGGCCGAGTTGAAGATCGAGTTGGAGGTCGAAAGCAGATCGCGGGGGATGATCGGGTTAGCCGAATAACGCCAAAGCACCTCTTTCGAGCCTTCGGGACGCTCCTCCCACGGCATATCGGGCAGCGAGGGCCCGACAATTTTCAAGTTTTCCATGTTTTTAATTCTGTAAAAATTAAATTCGTTTTTGTTTGTTTGGGGCTTTATCCGCCGACAGCCCCAATAGAGCCGTCCGGCGGTCAAACGCCCGGTTTTTATTTGTTTGTGTTTGTCTCTCTTTTCCTTTTTTGTCAACCCGTTCGGTAAGCCGTTTTCCGCCACCTGTCCTCTGTCGTTCGCTTCCGGCTTTCTGCCGTTTGTCGTCCGTCGTCCGTTTCCGGTCTCCGTCAGCTGTTTTCCATGGCCGGTTTTCCGTTGTCGGCCTCCTGCTCCTTCTTACCGTACGATAATCTCGTCGGTGAAGAGCCAGCCTCTGTAATCGGCCGCACGGGCGGTAAGACGTACATAACGGGCCTCTTCCGTGCCCTCCCAGGCGAAGGTGTGATACTCGGGACGAACGGCGTGCAACGGATAGTCGTGACCTATCGTGGCCACCGTGCGGAATGTCTCGCCGTCGGCCGACAATGCGATCTCAACCGTCGCGGGAAGCCAGATCCACGCCGAATCCCATTGCAGGAAGTCGGCCTGCACCGAACGGATGGGGGTTGCCTTGCCCAGGTCGACGGTCGCGATGGCGTCGCAGTTCAGAAATCCCTGCCAGCGGGTCGAGTAGCTCCACGAGCCGCACAGACCGTCCGTCAGGGCCCCGTCGCCGCCTGCCGCATACTGCTCGCTCCATCCCGTGCCGCCATAGGTCACGGGACAACCGACGGCCAAATGCTCGACCGGAGCGATCGACTGCGGACGTTCGCCCCCTTTGGTTTCGGGGTCGAAGACGTTGTATCCGCGAGCCGCCGCACGGGTGTTGAAGGCGATGGCGCGCGGGTAGAATTCGTCGTAATTCTTCTTTGCGGGGTCGGTCCATGCCACCTCGGCCAGGGCGTAGAGGCGCGGATAGAGCATGTACTCGGCTTGCGACGAGGTGGGGATAAATTCCGACCACAGGTTGGCCTGCACGCCGAGCACCCATTCGCGGCCCTCCATCTCGGCGGGTGCGGGGTCGTAGCTGTAGACTTTTTCCAGGGTCAGATAACCCGAGAAGGCTTGCGGTTCGGTCGTCGGATCGGCCTGATAACCATCGAAGTAACAGTGCGATCCGGGGGTCATCACCACCTGGTGGCCCGCAGCCGCCGCCTTGCGTCCGCCCTCCTCGCCGCGCCACGACATCACCGTGGCGTCGGGGGCCAGACCGCCCTCCAGGATCTCGTCCCAGCCCAGCATCCGGCGGCCGTGGGCGTTCAGGAAACGCTCCATCCGCTTGATGCCGTAGCTTTGCAGCTCGTCAATGCTCTTCAGCCCCTCGCGACGCATGCGCGCCTGACATTTCGGACACTTGTGCCAGGCCTCTTTGCCCGCTTCGTCGCCGCCGATATGGATATACTCCGAGGGGAAGAGCTCCATCACCTCGAGGAGTACGTTTTCGTAGAATTCGAAGGTCTTTTCGTTGCCGATGCAGACATCGCCGCACGTGTAGGGACGTCCCGTGCACGAAAGTTCGGGATAGGCGGCCGTCACCTCGTCCGAGTGGCCCGGGAACTCGATCTCGGGGATCACCGTGATGTGCAGCTGCCGGGCATAGTCTACGATTTCGCGCACGTCGGCCTTCGAGAAGTAACCTCCGTGGGCTTCGGGCGACATTTCGCAATAGCGGCAACCGCCCTCACGCCACTCCTGCCACGTCTGCTGGGGGCGCCAGGCGGCGAATTCCGTGAGCCGCGGATAGCGTCCGATCTCGATGCGCCATCCGGCACCGTCGGTCAGATGCCAATGCAACCGGTTGAGTTTCAGCGCAGCCATCATCCGGAGGTGCTTCTTCATGAAGTCCACGCCGAAGAAGTTGCGCGACACGTCGATATGCGACCCCCGGTAGGCGAATCGCGGCGCGTCGACGATCTTTTGCGCGGCCACCGTCGCGTCGGAGTCGATCAGTTGCGCCAGCGTTTGGAATCCGTAGAAGAGTCCCGTTTCGGTCGCGGCGGCGATCCGTACCTCCTTGCGCGAGACCTCCAGCCGATACCCTTCGGGGTTCTCGATCCTCTCGTCTAGCGAGACCGTCACCACGGCCGGGGCTGCGGGGTCGATCCGTTCGGCCAGAGTCGTCAGCGCGAGCGACTTCTCGAGCGACGAGGCCACCGGTTCGGGCAGGTCGTATGCCACGCGGAGCTGCGTCAGGTCGATGCTCCCCTGTTCGGCGGTCACCTCCGCAGGCAGCGGAATCACCTGTCCCGTTTTGTGTACCCGGCTTCCGCAACTTGTCGCGGCCAGGGCGATTACGAATGCTATATAATGCAAAGTTTTCATATCCAACGCTTTTTTCTTGTTTCTGTATCTCTTCCGGCGGGGTTTAGGCCCGGTTCTGTTTTCTGTCGAGCGGGTAGAAGCTCAGGCAGATGATGCCGAGCACGCAGCCGATGGCGGGAACCCACGACATCAGCGCGCGGATGGCTGTGAGGGTCCCGGGGGTCTGCTCCGCAAGGTCCTTGTCGAAACCGAAGGCCCCCAGCACGAAGAGCAGCAGGAAGCCGCCCAGTGCGCCGCCGAACTTCTGTGCCATCGACGACGACGAGAAGATCAGACCCGTCGACGAACGACCGTTCACCCGTTCCGAATAGTCGGCCACGTCGGCATACATGCTCCACATCAGGGGCGACACGACACCGATACAGATACAGATCAACACCTGCATGGCGCTCAACACCCAGAATCCGGCCGTGGTGGTGGGGATAAACCAGACGAGTCCCGAAAGTACGGCCATCAGCGCCAGGCTGGCGATGAACGTGCGGCACTTGCCGATGCGCTCCGACAGCGGAACGGTGATCAGCACGCCCACCATCTGCGACACCTCGCCGATGAAAAGGAATATGGCGCACGAGAAGAGTATGTTCGTTCCCAGCACGTAGGAGAAGTAGTAGGCCACCGTACCGCCGCGCAGGGCGCCGAAGAGCAACAGCCCGACGCAACCGCCCAGCAACAGCCACCAGGGCCCGTTTTTGCCCAATGCCTTGAGGTCCTTGCCGATCGTGCCGCTCTCGCTCTTGGCCGGTTCGGCGGGTTTGACGTGTTCGCGCGTCAGGGCGAAGCAGCCGATGAAGAGCAGCGTGCACAGCAGGCCGATGCCGCCCACCGCCAGGGTCCACTGTTCGGGTGTGGCGTTGGCCACGTCGCCGCCCACCGACTTTTCGAAGGCACCGAAGATTCCCATCGCCAAGAAACTGCCGACAAAGGCGAAGAACATGCGGAACGACGAGAAGATCGACTTTTCGCGCGAGTCGTTCGACACTACACCCAGCATGGCGCCGTAGGGGACGTTGATGGCCGTGTAGACCGACATCATCAGGAGATACATCACGTAGGCATAGACGTGTTTGGCGGTGTAGGAGGCCTCGGGCGTATAGAACGACAGGGTGCCGATCACGCCGAACGGGATGGCGATCCACAGCAGCCACGGACGGTAGCGTCCCCAGCGGCTGCGGGTGCGGTCGGCGATGATACCCATCACGGGATCCGATACGGCATCGTATAATTTGGTGACTAACAGCAACATGGCGGCGTGTGCCGGTTGCAGGCCGAAGATGTTGGTGTAGAAAATCGGAAGATAGTAGGAGAAGATCTTCCAGAACATCGACGACGACATATCTCCCAGTCCGTAGCCGATTTTTTCACTCAATGCTTTCATTGCAGTCAGTAGGTTTATAGAGGTTAATTTTGTTCTTTTCAACCGTTTGTGCCCCTCTCTTTGCGAGTGGCCCATATTCCATACAAAGTTAAGAAAAATTTCACAAACGACGGCACGATCCGTCTGAAAACCGCATTAAAATTGCGCATTCTTTCCTTTTTTTGCCTGCCTGTCGCGGGCGGAAAAAACTGTCCGGGATTTTCCGGGGCTTTTCCGTTGCGTGCCGCTCGTGTCCCGGGCTGTTGCGGAGCGCCCTCCCCGCAAGTGCTCTGCAGATGCCCCCGGCGACACTCCGCAGGCGCTCCGTGAGGTTTTGCCGACGCCTGGCGGATGCCGCGATGCCTTCCCGCTCATGATACCGCGGTATGTGCTCCGCCGTGTTCCGTACGGGCCGTAACCTGTAGAAAACCATCCGATTTCCCCGCTATGGACGAATTATTCTGTCGGTGGATAAAAAAATAGGTGATTCGTTTTGTTCTCCGCCCGACTTTTCGTATATTTGTCGTGCCCGGCAGTATGCGGGGCAGACATATCGATAAAGTGTTTTCGCACTGTTCTTCAAGAAAATGTGGAAGTTTTCAAATGTAGTAGAACAACGGACGACACTCATATCTTGTTTAGATAGTGATAACCATGCAGTTCGCTGCGGGTGTCGCGTCTATTCGAGTGTGGGCTATAGCATCGTTTATTACTACAGGGTCTTTCCACAACCTTCTTGAGATAGACGAAAGTCGGCTCCACACTTTTTCTTTTTTATATACCTTACCGACAGAAGCCGAGCGGTAAAACAAACGAAAGCGGGGAATGTCTTTTGTTTCGAAAAGCGGTTCGTCTTCGACCTGTCGTCCGATTCAGGCGGCAATGCCTCCCCGTGCCCTGCTGCAAACTGAAAACACATTCCCAAACAAATCATCTAAATGTTAAAAAACGGAAAATTATGAAACAGAAACTATTGATCTTCGTGGTACTTGTCGGTGCCATGCTGCTGCCCTCCTGCTATGCGACCCGTACCTGGGTGGGCGATTTTCGCGAGGAGAAGAAAGTCGAGAAGATGGGCACCTACGGTTACGCCAAATCCAAACAGGCCTACCTCTTCTGGGGCCTTATGCCGATCGGCCATACGCGTGTGGCCACACCCTCTGACGGCAACTGCGAAATCCGTACGCGCCACGGTTTCTTCGACGCTGTGGTTACGGCGATCACTGGCGGTATCTTCTCGGTGCAGACCATCAAGGTGAGGGCCCTGCGCGAAAACAACTCCAGCCGCAAGAAAGAGTTGAGGGATGCCCAGCACGAGGCCGATCTGGAGGCCATACGTTCGGGCGAAATGCGTATCAAATAAGACGTTAACGTCACTTTTTCAAACCGGAATATCGCCCTGTGGGAGTGTGGGGCGATATTCCTTTTTTTGCGTATTGCCGCGGCGATGGTTGCGGGCCGGTGGATCGTGCGGAATTCATGCCCCGGCGGCAGTCCGGCTGCGAATCCCGTGGCGTTGTCTGCCCGGGGTGCAGTCGGTCTGTTGTGCTGTCGGTATGTCGATGATTCTTTGTCCGCCGGATCCTTGGGCGAACCGTGAAAACGAGCGAGGCTGTCCGGGCGGTCCGATTTCCGCGGTTTTGCGGACCGGTTGCGAAAAATAAAACCCTCGCCGGAATTCATTCCGGCGAGGGTGATCGCGTTAAAGTCGGATTTGGCAGACAACCTCGATAAGACCGCGAAAACCGGATCTGTCGGACTGCGTTACCTGATTTTTTCGGGATATGCCCCGCTTGTCCGCTCCTTGTCGGTCGCAAACCCGTTTGCGGGGGGCGTGCTGCGGATTATGCGCGGTGTGTTACTTGACCGCCACCTCGCCGATAAACAGGTGTCCGGCCTGGCCGGCGGCGCCGTGCCATTCGGGGATCGGGTTGACCGTCAGGGCCTTTACACGCAGGTAGCGCGCCTCGGTCGCAGGGATCTCCACCGTGTAACGCTTCACGCCGTCGGGTGTTGCGGCCACCTCGGGTTCGATCTCCTGCTCGGCTGCGACGGTGAAGTTCTCGCCGTCCTCCGAACACTCGACGATGATCTTCGAGGGCGGGAAGACCCAGTTGACCTTCTGCGAGAGCGCAACCACCTCGACCGTCGAGTAGCTGCCCGCCTCCGCCATATCGATCACGGCGTCGAAAGGTTCCTGGCAATAACCTACCCACTTGCCGTTCGAGAAGTCCGTGCCGCCGTAATCACCGTCCACCAGCGACCCCGGAGCTCCGTAGGTGTATTTGTTCGTCGGGGCGCTCTTCAGTTCGGTCGCGCGACCCGTCGACTTGCTGAATTCGAAGTCGGTCGACCACATCGGCACCTCGATATTTCCGCGGTCGGATTTGGCCTTCAGCGTGCAGCTCTCCCGAATCAGCACCGGCTCGGTATAGAGCGGCGAGGCGGTCGTCGGCTCCTGCCCGTCGGTGGTGTAGTGGATCGGGGCCTCGCCGGCTGTCGAGAGGGTCACGACGACACCCCGGCGTTCGGGATCGGTGGTGTAGGTGCCGTTCACGCCGTAGATGTGTTTGGCGAAGTTGTAGCCCATAGCCTGGTAGATGTCGCCCATGCGGAAGTTTTTCGAGAACCGCTCCCAGTCGCGGCGTCCCTCGTTGCACCACTGTACCTCGCTCAAGGCCGCCAGACGCGGCAGGAGCATATAGTGCAGGTGGTCCGCCGTGGTGATGTACTCGGTCCACAGGTTGGCCTGCACGCCGAGGATGTGTTTCTGCTCCTCGGGGGTCAACAGCCCGTTGAGCGAAATATCATAGTCGTAGACCGTCTTCACGGGAAGATAACCGCCGATGCCGAGCGGCTCCGACGCCTTGTCCAACGACTGGCAATAGTCGAAATAGAAGTGCGTGTTGGGGGTCATGATCACGTCGTGTCCCAATTTGGCCGCCTCGGCACCGCCCTCGCTGCCGCGCCACGACATCACCGTGGCATCGGGTGCCAGTTCGCCCTCCAGAATCTCGTCCCAGCCGATGATCCGCCGGCCGTGTTCGTTCACGAATTTCTCCACGCGGGCGATCACATAGCCCTGCAGGTAGTGCTCGGCCTTGAACTTGTCGTCGCCCTTGAAGCCCAACTCCTTGATCTTCTTCTGGCAGTGGGGACACTTCGCCCAACGTACCTTCGGGCATTCGTCGCCGCCGATATGGATATATTCCGAGGGGAACAGCTCCATGATCTCGGTCAGCACGCCGAAGATGAAGTCGAAGGTCTTCTCCTTGCCCGGGCAGAGCACGTCGTCCGAGACGCCCCAGCGGCCCCAGACCTCATACGGACCGCCCGTGCATCCTAAGTGCGGATAGGCCGTCAGCGCCGCCTGCATGTGGCCCGGCAGATCGATTTCGGGGATCACCGTCACCGCCCGCTCGGCCGCATAGGCCACCACTTCGCGGATCTCCTCCTGGGTGTAGTAACCGCCGTAGGGCACGCCGTCGTTGGAGTCCCACTGGTGGTCGATCATCGTTCCTTTGCGCACGCTGCCCACCTCCGTCAGGCGGGGGAACCGTTTGATCTCGACACGCCAGCCCTGGTCGTCGGTCAGGTGCCAGTGCAGCGTGTTGAGCTTGTGCACGACCATCATGTCGATATAGCGTTTGACCTCCTCGACCGGGAAGAAGTGGCGCGAGACGTCCAGATGCATGCCGCGATACCCGAACCGCGGCGCGTCCTCGATCCTGACGGCCGGCACCTCCCAGCGGACGCCGGCGGCCTGCTGCGTGCCGTAGATCTCCACCGGCAACAGCTGTTTCAGACTCTGGACGGCGTAGATGAAACCGCCCAAGGCCGATGCGCGTACCTCGATGCCTTTCGTGTTGATATCCAGCGTGTAAGCCTCGGGTTGCAAGGCCTCGTCCAGCACGAACCGAACCCCCGAAGTCACGGGTTTTTGGGTATAATCCGCATAGTCGACCCCGACGTTCATTCCCGACGCAGCCGTCAGTTGTGCGGCGAACTCCTCGACCACGCGACTGATCGTGTCGTCGGCCCCGGCGTCGCAGGCGATGGCCTTCCGGTCGATTTTGTAATACCCGCGTCCGGGCTGGAGATCGTTGGGATAGGGAACGATCGTCACGTTGTCGTTCACCGGCGCACAGCCTGCCAGCCACAACCCGGCCAGCAACGCCGCAAAGAGGTAAATTTTTTTCATAATATTATGTTGGTTACAGTTTTCCGCTCTCGTTTCGCAAATATAACATTTTTTTCGTGAAAACCAAAGAAAAACGGCCGCGTCTTCATTCAGGCGCGGCCGATGGGCGGGGCTGTCCGGATTTTTGTTGCCGGACAGTCCCGGGAACGACACCCGTATCGCTGACGACAGATCGTCGCGAGATCCCGTGTCGTCGTCTTCTTATGCTATTTCATACGGCGGAAATAGAGTTTGTCGGTGCAGTTCTTGCCCGAATCGTCCCGGTAATCCCAGGCCAGCACCAGTTCGGACGAGGTGAGTTTCGCTACACGGCACACTTCCGGTTCATCCGGTTCGCCCGGATACTGTGTAATCAAACGGGAGCCTTCCAATTTATAGGTAAACTCTGCTGTTTCCTCCAGTTGGGACGAAAAAATCCCTTCAAGCCATCGGCCTGTTCCGTCGGCATTGAATTCCCCGATGTAAATGTTTACACCTTCGCCGAATTCGGTATCCATATACGAATCCTCGCCGTCCCACTCTTGATAAGCGGACCAACGGCCGACCAGCGACTCGACGGTTACATTTGAATCATCGTCGTCAGAGCAGCCGACAAAACCCGCGCACACAAACGCGCAACACAGCATCAAAAGATACTTTTTCATGATAAATGAAATTTTAAGTTTTGCTATGACGGCATCTGCACAGCGGGTTAATAAAGTTTTGTTTAACCGAAAAAAACAGAAAGCGTGATGCCGAAACTTATTTTAGTTAAGCAGGTCGTAGGAAACCTTATAGAATAAATAAGCAACAGCCTCACGCAATATCCCCATACAAGGATATAACGCAGCAAGATGTCTGCCGATTCTCTTCTATAGTCGAATTTCCTACGTTCGCTTAACGAGAACAAGCTACACTCTCCGTGTATCATATGTTACCACAAAGATAACATGTTTTTCGGAAAATGCAAAATATCTTGCCTTAAAGAGGCTGCCGCTCGGATTTGGCGGTACAAAGTTCAGAAAAACAAATTTTTTATGCAAGAGCCGATCCGCCCTGAATACATTTTTGTTATCTATACCTTGGCGGTATTTTGTGTTGTTTCACGGTCGAAACCTGTGGCGTCTTACCACTCCGGCTTGAGCCAACGGTCCTCTTTGGGCCAATGGTCAGGCCCAAAGAGGACGGGCAAACCCGACCGATAATGTTTTCTTGCGGGTGTGTATAAGTTTTTCTCCCGTGGGGCGGGCGTTTGCAACGCCACG
>CAZHMX010000025.1:0-19921 GCA_964533725.1 uncultured Alistipes sp.
GATCGAACGGTCGACATGGCTCTCGGCCGCCAGATGGATCACGCCGTCCACCCCATGCTCCTGCATCAGGCGGCTGACGGTGTCGAAATCGCAGATATCGGCCCGCACAAACGTGTAATTGGGCCGGTCCTCGATATCGCGCAGGTTCGCCAGATTGCCGGCATAAGTGAGCTTGTCGAGATTGATGATCCGATAGTCCGGATATTTATTGACAAACAGACGGACCACGTGGCTCCCGATAAAGCCCGCGCCGCCCGTAATCATCACCGTATGTTTGAATGTGTTCATTGGTCGCTGTTTTTAAGGTTGTCGATACATTTTTCCAGCGAATCGGTCCAATAGGGAATGCGACACCCGAAGGTCTCTTTTATCTTTGTTTTGTCGAGGACCGAATAGGCCGGACGGCGGACTTTGGAGGGAAATTCGCTGCTGTGGCAGGGGCGGATATCGCACGCGGTGTGACCGGCCAGATGCGCAATCATCCGTGCGAAATCGAACCACGAGCAGACCCCCTCGTTCGAATAGTGATAGATCCCCTCGCGACCCGCATACCGCCGGTTCTCGACGATATGGAAGATCAACTCCGCCAGATCGAGCGCATAGGTAGGTGTGCCGCACTGGTCGAAGACCACATCGAGGCTCGGCCGGCTCTCCGTCAGGCGGAGCATGGTCTTCAGGAAGTTCTTTCCGAATTCGCTGTAAAGCCATGCCGTGCGGAGGATGATATAGCGGCATCCGCTGCGCAGGACAGCCTCCTCGCCGTGAAGCTTCGTCAGCCCGTAAACCCCTGTGGGCGTACCCTTCTGCTCCTCCCGGCAGGGAATATTGTAAGGCTCGCCGCCGAAGACATAATCGGTCGAGATATGGACCAGCAGTCCGTCGTTGATCTTGACGGCGCGGGCCAGATTCCCGACGGCCGTAGCGTTCAACCGCTCGGCGACCTCCGGATTCTCCTCGGCCTTTTCGACATCGGTATAGGCGGCGCAGTTGACAATCACGTCGATCCGTTCGCCTCTTACCATCCGTTCGACCGCGGCGGCGTCGGTTATATCCAGCTCCGCGATATCCGTAAAAAAGTAGCGGTCCCGACTTGCCGCCGCCACGATCCGCATTTCGCAACCCAACTGACCGTTGGCACCTGTCACCAGAATATTCATGGTCAATAGAGTTTTTCGCCGTAATCGAAGAGTTGCGCCGTGGGATCGTTCAGCGTCGGGTGGCGGCGGTCCTTCTCCGAGAGGATGATCCGGTCGGCCGGCACGGGCCACGCGATACCGATGGCGGGGTCGTTCCACATCAAGGCCCCCTCGGCCTGCGGCGCGTAGTAATTGTCGCACTTGTACTGCACGACGGCCTCGTCGCTCAACACGGCGAAACCGTGGGCAAAGCCCCGGGGAACAAAGAGCTGGCGGTGGTTCCGGTCCGACAGCTCCACCGCGACATATCGGCCGAAAGTGGGACTTCCGCGACGGATATCGACCGCCACATCGAGCACCCGGCCGCAGACGCAGC
The DNA here is from genome assembly GCA_964533725.1 of uncultured Alistipes sp. GTDB lineage: Bacteria > Bacteroidota > Bacteroidia > Bacteroidales > Rikenellaceae > Alistipes. The sequence continues at coordinate 1,513 of CAZHMX010000025.1, forward strand.
GCACTAATTTGGACTGCGCATAAGGGGGCAGCTGGTAGTGCAGACCGCGCACCACGCCATAGCCCGACTTCGACTGGTTGTCCTGAACGAAGCGGGTCCGGCAGACCTTCTCACTGAATTCGCGCTCGGTGTAGGACTCGAAGAAATAGCCCCGGGCATCGCCGAACAGGCGCGGTTCGAGGATCAGCACCTCGTCGATTGCGGTGGAAACGACCTCCATAAGTCTCTGCGATTATCTATCCAGCGGATCCGTCGGATCCAGATCGTCGATCATCTTCAGAAGATACTGGCCGTACTGGTTCTTGATCATCGGCTGGGCCAGCTGCCGCATCTTTTCGCGCGAGATCCAACCCGCGCGATAGGCGATTCCCTCTAAACAGGCGATCTTCAACCCCTGGCGTTTCTCGATCACCTCCACGAAGGTCGAGGCCTCCGACAAAGAGTCGTGCGTGCCGGTGTCCAGCCACACGAAACCGCGCCCCAGCGTCTGCACCTTCAGTTCGCCGGCCTGCAAGAATTCCTGGTTCACGGTCGTGATCTCCAGCTCGCCGCGGGCCGAGGGCTTGATCCGTTTGGCCACCTCCACCACCCGGTTGGGATAGAAATAGAGGCCGACAACGGCGTAATTCGATTTGGGGTTGACGGGTTTCTCCTCGATCGAAAGGCAGTTGCCCCCGCGGTCGAATTCGGCCACGCCGTAACGCTCGGGATCGTCGACCCGATAGCCGAAAACCGTGGCTTTGCACTCCTGTTCGGCCCGCCGGACGGCGTCGCGAAGCATACCGGTAAAATAGGATCCGTAAAAGATATTGTCGCCCAGCACCAGGCAGACGCTCTCCCCGCCGACAAACTCTTCGCCGATGATAAAAGCCTGCGCCAGCCCGTCGGGCGAAGGCTGTTCGGCATAGGTGAAGCTGACGCCGAAATCGCTCCCGTCGCCCAACAGCCGACGGAATGCGGGCAGATCCTGCGGCGTCGAGATGATCAGAATATCGCGAATGCCGGCCAGCATCAACACCGAGACGGGATAATAGATCATCGGTTTGTCGAAGATGGGCAACAGCTGTTTCGACACCCCCTTAGTGATGGGATAGAGGCGCGTGCCGGAACCTCCAGCCAGTACAATCCCCTTCATCGCTCCTGGTATTTTTGTTTGATTCTCCGATAGGACTCCACGTCGCCGATATCTTCGCGGCGGCCCGGCATCGGCCAGGCATGGAGCACGGTGCGGGTGGTGAGATAGTGGGCCAGATTGCCCGGGGCGTCGTATTTGCAGCCGTCGGCCACGGCGCCGCGGATCAACGGCAGATCCTCACGACGGTAGATATAGAAGGGCGGGACGGCCCAATGGCTTTTGGGTTCGCGGGGCTTCTCCTCCATGAGCAGCACCCGGTTTTCGGCATCGAGCACCACCACGCCGGTCTTTTGCAGGGCGGCAACCGAGGGCTCCTCGTGGCACATGATCAACGAGGTGGCCTTCTGCCGGAAGAAATCGACGAAACCCGCAAACGAAAAGTCCAGCACATTGTCCGCCGCGGCGACCAGAATATCATCCTCCACGGCGCAACGGTCCAGCGCCAGCGTCAGATCGTTCACCGCGCCGATGCGCTCCTCGTTGGTCACCGATCCGTCGTCGATCACCTGCACGGGATGGCGGTAACGGCGACGCGCCCCGGCGGCCCAGCGCTCGAAGATGTCGATGAATTTGTGGTTCGAGACGATAATATGCCCGTCGATCCCTCCGAGGGCATCCACATCGCGGAGCATACGGTCGAGGATCGTCTCGCCGCCGATCTCAAGGAGGGGTTTGGGGAAATTCTCGGTGACGGGATAGAGCCTTGTGGCGTAACCCGCCGCCAATACGATATTTTTCATAAACGTTTGTTACTCAATAAATCTCGCGCCCTGTTCCGAGGTGCAGAAATAGACTTCGAAGGTCTTTCTGTACTGCGGGAACTCGGCGAGGTATTTTTCGGTCACTTCGCGGCGGATCTCCTCTTCACGTGCGGGATCGATCAGCGCGATGCAGGCCCCCTTGAACCCCGCGCCCGAAAACCGGCCGCCGTAGATACCCGCCGTCGAACGCATCGCGCGATAGATGGCGATCAATTCGGGCGAACCGCACTCGTAGTTGTGGATCGACGACTCGCAGCTGTCGAACGAGAGCTGCCCGAACCACTCCAGATCGCCCGTTTCCCAGGCCGTAACCGCCTGACGCACCCGCTTGTACTCCGAATAGAAGTGTTCGGCACGACGGGCAAAACGCGCGGGCATGCGCTCCTTCGTGCGCTCGTACAACGCCTGCGGGATGTCGCGCAAAAAGGTTTTGTCGAACGTCTTGAGCGGCATATCGTTGTAGGCCAGCATATTCCACGCGGCAGTCCTGCACTCGCCCACACGCAGGTTATAGTCGCTGCTGACCAGCGAGCGGGTCAGCCCCGAGAAGAAAATGGCCAACTTGAAGTCGGGCATCGAGCTGTTGCGGGGGATCAGCCGATAGTCGTTCGTGTCGCAGTCGAGCATCAGCAGGGCATCTTTCTCGCCTAACGCGATACAGGCCTGGTCCAGAAGACCGTTGTTCAGCCCGATATATTCGCGTTCGGCCTCCGAGGCGATCCTGGCCACCTCCATCTTCGAGAGATTGATGCCGTTGGCGCGGGCGAAGGCCATCACATAGGCGATCAGCACCGCCGCGCTCGACGACAGACCGCCCACGGGGAGCGAGCCGCGCAACGTGCCGCGAATGCCGCGCCGCAACTCGAACCTCTTGCGCAAGGCATACTTCGCACCGCGGGCATAGTCGCCCCAGTCGCCCTGCTTGAGGAGCGAGGGCTGGTCGATGCGGAACGACACCTGCCCCGCAAAGGTCTCGCTGCACAGCTCCACCGACCCGTCGTCGGTCGGTTCGAACCACAGATCGACCCCTTTGTCGAGCGCAAACCCCGTCACCAGTCCGTGCTGGTGGTCGACGTGCGCCCCCACCGGACAAATGCGATAGGGGGAGAAAAAATGATATTTCATCTCATTGTAAAGTTTCTGTCTCCGCAAGCGTCTGCGGCGCGCTATCCGATCTTCTCCAGGAACCGTTGCGGCACATAGGAAGTCGCCACGGCGGCCACCCCCTCGACCACCACCACAAAACGGCGGGTTCCCTTCACGCGGACAATATAGCCTTCGGCACCCTTCATCATTCCCTCGGTCACGCGCACCCGGTCGCCGCGCTTAAAATCGAGGTCGACGGCATCCGCCATCTCGCAGTCGCGCGTCAGGGCGAAGATGAAGAACTCCATCTCGCGGTCGGGGATGACGGCCGGTTCGCGGGTCCCCGGGTCGCAATAGACGCCGGCCGGGGAGTCGGGGTCGCGGCGCAACGCCGTCATATAGGCATCGTCCGAACGGATGAAGAGCAGCGAGGCGATCACCGGCTCGCAGACCGTAGCCTCCTCGGCCGAGAGGTTGTAGTCGGTCGACCGCAGCCGCCGGCGCATCGGCACGAAACACTGCCACCCCGCCAGTTCGGCCCGCTCGCGGATAAACCGCAGGCGGTTGTGGTAAATTTTGTAGGCGTACCAGTGCAGCTCTTCCATAATTCGGATGCGACGTTTCGCGGTTTGCGTTTTGCGGGTCGCTGTTTGCAGTTAGTCATTTGCGGTCGCCGCGCGGTTGATGCCCGCCGTTCCATCGCCTTTGCGACCCGAACTTCAACCGTCCGTCATTTGCCGGATCGGAGACCGGCGGATCTGGACGTATGTTTCATTCGCCGTTGCGCACAACTTCCCCACACTCGCCGACCAACGGAGAGGGACCCGCAGACGGCGCAGCATGATCGAGGCCCGCGCCATCGGTTCCGACCCGCCGCGACCCCGGCCGATCCGGCCACGTCACGACAGATAGGGCCCGTGTCACACAGCTCTTCCACGAATCCGTGGCGCCCGCTGTCGGCCCGTTGCGTGTTTCGGTTCAGGAAAGCACACTTTGAAGTCCACAAAATTAGGCATTATAAATTTCTTATGCAAATTTCGACCGTCTTTTAGAGACAAAAAATGGACAAAAGCGGAACAAAAACAGGCGTGCCCGACTCGCACGCCGCCGCATTTTTCCGCACCGCACGCACCGGGCGGGCGGAAACCGAGATCCGCCACTCCCCCACCGCCGGCGGCAACGACTAACGGCTCAACATTTTACGACATTCGTCGCGCTGGTTGACCAGATCATACATCTCGTCACGACGCCGCGCGGCCGCAATAAAATCCAGCGACCGCGAAGCCTGCTCCATCGCCTCCTTCGTGCGCGCGATCCACTCGTCCAACTGCGCGATCCGCGCCTCGATCTGCGATTTGTTGCCCCCGGAAGCGGGAATCGACGCATCGTAAGCGGCTTCGGGTTCGGCCACCTGCGCATAGTGATCCTCGGCCGCCAGCGGATAGAAGACGCCGCCCCGGGGCTGCCCCGCAGCCTGAACCGGCGACAGGACCGGAGTCTGCGCAGCCTGTCCCCCTTCGGCCGAAAGCAGCTGCCGCTGTCCGTCGCCGCTCTTGACGGCCTGACGCGGCAACAGGTTGTGGGTTATGTTGTACTCCACCTGCACGCGGCGGTGGCGGTTGGTCAGCTCGACCACCTGCTGCATCGAGGGGGTGATTTTGTTGCAGAACAGCAGCACCTGTCCGTCGGGATGACGCGCGGCGCGGCCCACGGTCTGCATCAGCGAGGTGAGGTTGCGCAGGAAGCCCTCCTTGTCGGCGTCGATGATGGCCACCAGCGCCACCTCGGGCAGGTCCAGACCCTCGCGCAGAAGGTTCACGCCGATCAACACATCGAAGAGGTCGGCATGCAGATCCTCAATGATCTGCACCCGCTCCAGCGTGTCGACGTCGGAGTGGATATAACGGTTGCGCACCTCAACGCGCGTCAGATAGTCGGAGAGGTTCTCGGCGTCCTTTTTGGTCGTCGTGCAGACGATCACCTTCTGCCCGCGGCGCACGCAGCGGTCGATGGCGTCGACCAGCACGTCGATCTGGTTCTCCGCAGGGCTGAAACGCAGATAGGGATCGAGCAGTCCCGTCGGCCGGATGACCTGCTCCACCACCCGTTCGCCGCAACGCCGCAGTTCGTACTCCGCGGGCGTCGCGCTGACGTAAAGCGTCGTCCCGGTGAGCGACACGAACTCGCCGAAGGTCAACGGACGGTTGTCGCGCGCGGCCGGCAGCCGGAACCCGTACTCCACCAGATTGTTCTTGCGGGCCGCATCGCCGCCGAACATCGCACGCACCTGCGGAATGGTCACATGGCTCTCGTCGACGATCAGGAAGAAATCCTTCGGGAAGTAATCCAGCAGACAGAAGGGCCGCGTGCCGGCCTTGCGCCCGTCGAAATAACGCGAATAGTTCTCGATACCCGGACAGTACCCCAACTCCTTGATCATCTCCACGTCGTACTCCACGCGCTGTTTGATCCGCTGCGCCTCGACCGTCCGGCCCTGCTGTTCGAAAAACTCGATCTGCCGGCCCAGATCCACGCAGATCTCCCCCACCGCCTTGTTGATCCGCTCGCGCGTGGTGACGAACATGGTCGCAGGATAGAGCGTCAGTTGATCGAGCAGCTGCAGGCGCTGCCCGCTGACGGGATCGATGGTCTCGATCGACTCGATCTCGTCGTCGAAAAAGCCCACGCGGAAACAGCGCGTACCGAATTCGCCGAAAGCCGCCATGATATCGACCGTATCGCCGCGAACGCGGAACGTGGCAGGTTCCAGCGCCATCTCGGTGCGGGTATAGAGGGCCTCAACCAGCTTGTACAACAGCTGTTTGTACCCCATCGTATCGCCCACCTTGAGGTGGATGGCCGTAGCGTGGAAATCCTCGGGATTGCCGCAGCCGTAGAGACACGAGACACTGGCCACGACCACGACATCGCGCCGTCCGGACAACAGCGTGGCGATGGTGCTCAACCGCATCTTTTCGATCTCGTCGTTGATCGAGAGATCCTTTTCGATATAGGTGTCGGTGTGGGGCAGATAGGCCTCGGGCTGGTAATAGTCGTAATAGGAGACGAAATACTCGACGGCATTGTCGGGAAAGAAATTCTTAAACTCGCCATAGAGCTGCGCGGCCAGGGTTTTGTTGTGACTCAACACCAGGGTCGGCCGGTCGATCTGCTGGATGACGTTGGCCATCGTAAAGGTCTTGCCCGACCCGGTGACGCCCCAGAGGACGGTATGGCCGCCGGGTTGCCCGACATGACGTACCACCTGTTCGATAGCCTGGGGCTGGTCCCCCGTCGGCCTGTAATCGGAGACGAGACTGAATTTCATAGCCTGCAAAATTAACCCTTTTTCTCCGAAAACGAAAATATTTTTCGTTTCGTATGCCGCCGCCCCTGCCGTTCGTATGGCGGCTACGCCTGTTTCAGCTGATCGTAAAACTCCTGCCGCGACCGATGCAACAAGACCACGGCATAGGGCAGAATCTCGTCCAGGGCGGCCTCTTGGGGGATCATAGCCTCGTAGCACACCCAGACATGGTCGTCGTTCACCACCAGCTTCACAACCTTCATGGTATTGTTTACGACGTTGACCGCCTCCAGCACATCCTCACTGTTTTCGTCGTCCACCTCGAAAATATAGGGCAAACAGAGCCGGAAATAATTGTCGTCATCTTCATCTTTCAAATAGACATAATTGGTCATCTGGTATTTGAACGCAATACCGAATTCCTCTTTCTGGGGCAGAAAACCCTGCTTCTGCAACTCCTCCATCACTCGATCTATCAACTTCATGGTTCTGTGTTTTTTATGTGTTTTATTGTGTTTGTGTCTCAAAATCCGACAGAGTCAATATCCGATCCGGCGGCGCTCCCCGCACGGGGCCTGCTCCTCGAACTTCCTGCGCATCCGCTCGTAGTCCGCCGCGTCAGCCTGCGTCACCGAACGGCGGGCCTTGCCGATCCCGTCCAGGATCAGCTGCTGCGAGATGGGCACATCGGCCACGGCCGCCTCCAGCGCACTCTCGTCGACCATAAAACGGATATCGCTGGCCACATAACCCTCACTCCGCCGGGCCAGCTCTCCGACGTCGATGCTTTCGTCGCAGAAACGGCCGTCGAGATGCAGCCTGAAAAGCTCCTTGCGGGCCTCCAGATCGGGCAACGGAATATAGACCATCTTGTCTATACGCCCCGTGCGCAGGATGGCCGGATCGATCTTCTCCGGACGGTTCGAGGTGCCGATCACGAAGATCCCCCGGTCCGAGCAGTTGTTGAGCTGGCTCAAAAACTCGTTCACCTCGCCCGAAGCCCCCTCGTTGTGCACCTTCGAGCGGTCCGGCACCATGCCGTCCAGCTCGTCGAAACAGAGGACCGTCGGGGCCTTTCGGGCCGCCGCCTCGAAGAGTTCGGAGATCCTCCCCTGCGTGCCGTGGATATAGATGCTGGCCAGGTCCGAGGCCTTGACGATCATGAAGTTCAGGTGCGACTCCTCGGCGAACTTCTCGGCGATAAAGGTCTTGCCGCACCCCGGAGGGCCATAGAACAGCGCGCCGTTCGGCATCTTCAGGCGGTATTTCGCCGCCTTCTCTTTGTTCTGCATCACGAACATCACCTCCCTGTAGAGCATCTGCTTCACCTCGGCCATCCCCGCCACCTCGGCAAAACCGCCTCCGACCCGGGGCTTTATCGCCTCGGCATCGATCGGTTCGATCTGCGTAAATTCATCGAATTGCATTTCGGGCTCCGAAGGTGCCGGGCCCTTCTCTTCGCACTTCGGACGGACGGAGGAGACCTTGCGGCCGCATTCGCCGGCCGAGCCGTTCTGAAGAGCTTCGATCACCCGGTCGACCGTTTGGTAGCGTTCGCTGTAATCCAGGGCGAGCATCTTGCGAAGGATCTCCTTCTGCCCGTCGGTCAGCGGCAGCCGGTCGACAAACCTCATCCCGCACGCACGGAGCAACTTCAGCCGGTTTTTGTCCGCTGCGGGGTCCTCCTCGTCCATCGAACTCCAGGGTTCGCGGCAGGTCAGCATTTTGTACAGCAACACGCCGACGGAGAATATGTCCGACCGCTCGCTGTAAATTCCCTTAAAGGTCTCGGGCGCCCGATACCAGTTGTTCAGATCCTTCGTGCAGAAGGGCGTCCGGCCGTTCGTGCAGTGCGACAGATGCCCCAGACCGATGACGTACACCCGAGATTCGAACGGTTGCTCCCCGACGAGTATATTGCGGGGCGTAATGTCGTTGTGGAGGATGGGATGTTCCCGGTCGTGCAGGTATTTCAGCGCCTTCAGCACCTCGAGGATGACCGGCTGCGCATCCTCCCAGCGATGATACGCCGACCGGTCGATCAGCTCGTGCAGCGGCACTCCGTCGACATACCGGCGGACGGAATAGAGGTGTTCCTCACCGCCGAGCATCACCGAACCGCCCTCGAGTTCCGGAAAAAAGGGCGTAGGCACGGAGAGCGCGCGGATGGCTTCGCGATCGACCGCCCGGCTCTCCTCGTCGTTTATGGCGCGCAACCGCATCAATGATTTTTGTCCGTTATTAAGGTAACGGACCCAGTAACTCTCCGACCGATGGTCTGCCGAGGCCTTGATAAACTCCTCCACGCAGAAATTGCCGACCACCTGTCCCTTGTTCAACATGGCACACATCTCTGTAAAATTTTTCCGAATTACTCACTCTGTTTCCTCTGTATAGAGTAGCCGTTCGGCCGAAATCTATCCCCGGCAACAAAATATTCCGCCCCCGAAGATCTTCATCCGTCCTCTTTGCCGATTCTTCAAACCCGAGGATCGCCGGCTTCATCCATCCTCAATTCGTGATACAAACCTACACCCAATAATCCACATCCCCCAACATTTTCCCCGCCATTGCACGAAACCGGATCACCGGTGTATGAAATGTTCTCCACCGATTCATTTCAACCTTGCTTCGAGCGCGGCGAACGGTCAGTTCCATATCATTATGGTTCCGTACAACGCAACGCCATTTTATTTTCCGATGCAAAAAATAATTTGTTTCGTATGCGGGAAATGCGTATCTTTGTATACACAAAAACTTATATGCAATGAAAAACGGTATTTTGGTCTTTCTGATCGGATTGTTGATTGCCTGCGCCATTGTCGTGGTGAAGGAAAAAAGAGCGGCCGCAGGGCTTGCCAACGAAGATCCCCAAACGACAACGGTCGTGAACCCGGCCGAAATCGCTGATGCCGAAGAGGAGAAAGCGGAGGAAGTCCCGGTCGAGGATACCACCCCGCACCTCGCTTTCAAAGGAGTTCCGATTACGGGCACGCTCAAAAACTATGTCGCCCGCATGGAGTCGGCCGGATTCCGCTGTATCAATGCACAATCCCGGCACGCTATTCTTGAGGGCGATTTTGCCGGTTACACCGACTGTTCCGTGCAGGTGTCGACCCTCCAAGCGTTGAATATCGTCAGCACTATCGCCGTAATGTTCCCGGAAAAAGACAAATGGCCCGAACTCTCGAGCAATTACACCCGGATCAAATCCCTGCTGACCAAAAAATACGGCGCTCCCGCCTCGTGTGTCGAGAAGTTTACCGGACCTTTCAGCACGACCAGTGACGCAGACAAGAGTTTGTGCGTTAAATTGGATCATTGCAAATATGTCACGACATTCCGTACCGAGCTCGGAGTCATTCAGCTCTCCATTGTAACCGGCCACAACCCCTGCGTCAAATTGGTTTATCAGGACAAGGCCAACAGCAAGTTAGTCGACAGGCAGGCCTACGACGATTTATAAACAGGGCGGATAGCGGGGCTGTCGCGCGACTGTCCTCCTTGGGCCCGGCCGGACGGGCAAATCCAGTCCATGCGATGTTCTTGCGGGGGTATTATTGTGAGGCGTGGCGTTTAACGCCCGCCCTCACGAATAAAAATACCCCCGCAAGAACATCGCATGGACCGGGGAGCGCCGCGCGGCAAGGGGCAGGGTCCTATCCCGCCCCGACGAGCGCAGTCGTATCAAGACGCGACTGTCCTCCTTGGGCTGGTGATCCAGCTCAGCCGGACGAGCGAACCCGAACAATCTATTCTTGCGGAGCGGTGATATCGAGATATTCGTAGTCGTTGCCGACCTACTTAAGGTAGCGCTCGCTGTCGGCTGTTTGGGGAGGGGTATAGAACGAAGCTCTTTTATCGGTTGGATCAAGAAAAAACAGCATCGGAATTTTCATATATCGAAATAAATAATTATCTTTGTTTCGGATATGGCTGACAATACATTTGTCGCAATATCCCTACATACTTAATAAGAAGCGTTATGCTCTTGTATTAACGGAAACCTGAGAAATTTCTAATAATAGACAAGCATTGCATAATAGCACTCACCTTTGCGTGGGCTGTTATTGTTACATCTGTCTATTAGGGTTTTCTCAGGACCTCCGTTAAGGATGTAGGCATTTCGGCGCCACGCTTCTGTTTTATAAAACTCCTTGAGGTCGCCAGAGGACAAAATTATTACCGTATGAAAACAACAAAAATCGTTGTCGTTTTGTTGATTGCATTGGCTACGTTCAATTGCAAAGCACAAAATCAGTCACAGGATGGCAAACAGACACAAGCCCAATCGGATGCGGCGGATCGTTACAAGCTGTACCCCACGCAAAATATGTGGACTTTTCTTAAGCTGGACACCCAGGACGGGCGCATTTGGCAAATACAATGGACGCTCGACGATATCAGCAAAGCAAGAGCTTACAATGCGCTAACACCTATCAACATAACTCCGCTAATCGACGAAAACGAAAAACGGGACAACGGCCGATTCGAATTATATCCAACCACTAACTTATACAATTTTATTTTAATGGACCAGATCGAAGGACGAATCTGGCAAGTCCAATGGTCGCATGATATAGCGCAACGTGCCATTATCTCACTCGATTTATAAAACACAGAATCATATGAAAAAATTCCATCCCATCGTATTTATCGCACTCATTGCAACGCTTTTATATGGTTGCGCGATATTAAAACCGGTGCAAATCGACCAAAGAGGCCCTTGGGACCAATACAAATATGTCTATATTTCGCCGACCACAGAATTAACCTCCGGGAAAACGGTTATGACTGGCATGCAATACGGCGCATATGGTTCGGCATACGGTTCGGCATATGGTTCAGGGATCAAGAAGAGTGTTAATCCGGCAGACATCATTGCCGGCAGAATGATCAAAGCCGGTTTTATACAACTGCAGCAGATCAACCCATCGTTAGCCGATCAAACAATCATGGTCAATTAAGGCGAAAGCGGACGAAGAGGAACCGGGTTAGGCAGCTACACCATCGAAGTGACCTTACAATTCATTGATTTGCGCACACGCGAAATTGTATGTATATGCACTGCCGAAGGACAGGGATCGACCGAAGCCGATGATATCAGAATCGCACTAACCCGATGCTTCGACAAACTGTTTAACGTGAAATAACCCGACCGACAGGAAAATAAAATCCCGTAAAAAAACGCGCTTTTCGGCGCGTTTTTTATTTTCCTTATTCTCCTTGCGGAGCGGTGATATCGAGATATTCGTAGTCGTTGCCGACCAGCTTGAGGTAGCGCTCGAAATCGGGGCGGGAGATCACCACCGTGGCACGGCAGTCGTTGGGGTGGAAACTCAGGCGGTCGCAGTTTTGCAGCGACGCATCCAGAAAGAGATAGACGTGGTGGTCCGTGTCGTTGATCAGCCCGAAAGGCGACACCGAGCCGGGACGCAGACCCAGATAACGCTCCATCCGCTGCTCCGAGGCAAACGACAGCTTGCCCTGACGCAACAGGCGCTCCAGATCGTGGATCTTCAGGTCGCAATCGCAATCGAACGACACCAAATAGTGGCGGTTGCCCTTGTGGTTGCGGAAGAAGAGATTCTTGCAGTGTTTCGAGCCGTCGCGATGCCAATGCCGCTTCGCCTCCTCGATGGTGGCGGCCGCCTCGTGGAAATAGATCTCGTAAGGGATGCCGGCACGGTCGAGCCAGGCGCACACGGCGTCGATACGCTCGCTGTCGGCGGGTTTCGGGGCGGAATTCATGGCGGGTTCGTTATTCGACATAGAGCACAAGTCCTTTCAGATACTCCCCTTCGGGGTGGTAAATATTGATGGGATGGTCGGCGGGCTGGGTCAGCTGGTGCAGGATCCGCACCTTGCGGCCCGCAATGGCGGCGGCGGTGAAGACCGTGGCGCGGAACAACTCCTTCGACACGGCCTGCGAACAGGAGAACGTAAAGAGGATGCCGCCCGACTTGATCTGCGCCAACGCACGGGCATTCAGCTTCTTATATCCCTGCATCGCGTTGCCCAGAACCTTGTGGTGCTTGGCGAAAGCGGGCGGGTCGAGGATGATCAGGTCGTATTTGTCACCGATATCCTTCAGGTACTCCACGGCGTCGGTAACCAGAGTCGAATGCGAGGCCCCCTCGCCGAAGTTGAGGCGGACATTCTCGGCAGCCAGCTCCACGGCGCGCTCCGACGAATCGACCGAGCAGACCTCGCGCGCACCGCCCGCCAGGGCATAGACCGAGAAACCGCCCGTATAACAGAACGTGTTCAGCACGGTACGTCCCGCAGCGTAACGGCCCACCAGTTCGCGGTTGAAGCGCTGGTCGATAAAAAAGCCCGTTTTCTGTCCCTTCTCCCAGTTTACCAGGAACTTGTGACCATTTTCCAACACCGTGTGCGACCCGTAGTCCGATCCGTAGAGATAGCCGTCGACGGCATTCAGGCCCGCCTTGAAGGGGACGGTCTGCGAACTCTTGTCGTAGATCGCGACGATCTTTTCGCCGTAAGCCGCACGAATCGCATCGGCCACCTGCATCCGCGCGCGGAACATGCCCACCGAGTGGCACTGCACCACAGCCGTACGGTCGTAGATATCGACCACCAAACCGGGCAGCAGGTCGCCCTCGCCGTGAACCAGCCGATAGCAGGTGGTCTCCACACTGTCGGTCAGTCCGAGCGAACGGCGCAGTTCATAGGCCGACCGGATCCGGCGGTTCCACCATGCGGCGTCGATCTCCTCCTGTTCGAAGGTAAGCACACGCACGGCGATCGATCCGATCTGGTAGTGACCGCGGGCCAGAAAACGGCCGTCGCGGGTGAAGACGTCGACCAAATCGCCCTCGGCGGGCTCCTCTTCGGCTTCGATATATTCGACGGCTCCGGAGAAGATCCAGGGGTGGAGCCGTTCGAGCGATTTCTCTTTGCCGCGACGCAGGCGGACAGCGGGTATCATCATGACAGGCTAACGGTTTTTCGGTGTAACGATCAGTTTATCATAGATTCGGCGGCAGATCCAGGCATCGGTGGCGGCATAGAGCTGTTGTTGCTGCGTGAGCGACGCGGCCTCCCAGTTGCTCAAACGCTGGGCCTTGGAGACCCGTTCGCCGAGGACCACGGCCGACATCTTGCGCAGACTCTTCTCCTCGACGCCCCACTGCTCGACCATCGACTGCAGCTCCACGAAACCCGCCTCGCGGAAACTCTTCAGCTGGTGCAATCCGTGGAGGTCTCCCGACACGGCCACGCCGATTTTCAGAATCTCGGGATTTTCCAGAAGGCGCGCCAGAGGGCGGTCGAAGCGAATGCGGTTCAGGCGGAAGAGATAGCAGCAGTCGAGTGTCGAGAGCTGCAAGAGCGACACGCGGTTCACCACACCGGCCTTGAACGACGGGCGGGTCTCGGTGTCGAAACCGATCACCCGCGCCTGCGACAGTTCGCGGCAGGCGGCCGCGGCGAGGCGGTTGTTCTCGACCACGACGATCCGTCCGTTGAACGCCGCCGCGGGCAGTGCGGCCGTCTGGTCATTGGATATTTTGGATTGAAAGGGTTGCATTTTCTCAAAAAGTGCTGCAAAGTTACCGAATTATTGCGAGTTTTCCGCCGTTGGTCGCAGAAATTTTCTTCTCGGCGAGCAACCGTTCTATGGCGGCGGCCAGATCGGGCGTTTCGACATTCAGTTTCAGTGCCACTTCGTCCGTCGTCAAGTCGCGCTCCGACAGCAGGTTGAGTAACGCCACCTGAAGTTCCGCTTGAGGTTCTGCGCTTCGGCCCTTCTCCCTCCGCCGCCGCGCCAAACAATGGTCGCACACGCCGCAGGGACGGGTGTCGGTACAGCCGAAATAGCGTTCGAGCAGCACGCTGCGGCACTCCTCGTCCGCTTCGGCATATTGCACCATCGACGCGAAACGCTTCAGGCAAAGGTCCTTTCGCAGTTTGTAGGTCTCGGGAGCGATGTAGAGGCTCTCGCGCTCGAGGCGTTCGCAGTTGAAGAAGAGCAGCGGCGAGCGGTTCGACGGGATGTAACGGATGATGCGCATCTGCCACATCCGTTTCAGCAGCTCCTTGACGCGTTCGACCGTGTAGCCGCTCCAGGCGGCGATTTCCAGCTCATCGATCCGGCGGAATTCGGTGAAAACACCGTCGTAGAGTCGCAAAATCACGCGAATAAAGGGGTCCAGTTCGTAACGTTCGACGCGGATGCGGTAGAGGTCGTCGCGGCCCACGCAGAACATCATCCGCGCGGGGTTTTCCAGCTCGTCGGTCAGCGTCAGATAGCCGTTCAGGTTCAGCAGCTCCATCGCGCTCCGCACGGTCCCCGTAAAAAGGTGCGCACGCTGGCAGAACTCGTTGATATTGAACTGAAAGGTCATCTCCTCGCCGTCGCCGACGCCCAGTTGCAGGTACGAGCAGACCAGTTCGTAGATATCCTTGACCCGCTCCACGGGCGGAAACTCCGACTCGAGACGGCGTTCGATACGTCCCCGATCCTCGGGCGAGACCAAAAGCAGGGCATAGCTGCGCCGACCGTCCCGACCGGCACGGCCCGCCTCCTGGTAATAGCTCTCTAACGAATCGCACAACGCATAATGGATCACAAACCGCACGTCGGGTTTGTCGATACCCATACCGAAGGCATTGGTCGCCACCATGATACGCACGACACCCGTCATCCACTCGTCCTGCCGTATCGCACGTTCGGTGGCAGGCAGTCCCGCGTGATAGTAGCTGCACGCGATACCCTGGTCGGACAGCGCGGCGCAGAGTTTCTCGCAGCCCTCGCGCGTGCGCATATAGATGATGCCCGATCCCTCGACGTTGGTCAGAAGGCGCAGGATCTGTTCGTTTTTGTCGTCGACGTGGCGCACGGCATAGGAGAGGTTGGGGCGGGCGAAACTGCTTCGCAGGATGTGCGGCTCCGAGAATTCGAGGTGCTTCATGATATCGTCGGCCACCAACTGGGTCGCCGAGGCCGTCAGCGCCAGCACGGGCACCCCCTCGTCCAGGACCTTGCGCAACCGGGCGATCCGCAGGTAGGAGGGGCGGAAATCGTAGCCCCACTGCGAAATGCAGTGCGCCTCGTCGACGGCCACCAGCGCCACCTTCATCCGCTGCACGCGCAGCCGGAACAGCTCCGAATCGACCCGTTCGGGGGCCACATAGAGGAACTTCACGTCGCCGTAGACGCAGTTGTCCAGCGCGGCATCGATCTGGTATTTGGAGAGTCCCGAGTGGATCGCCAGCGCCTTGATCCCGCGCGAACGCAGCGCGTCGACCTGGTCCTTCATCAGCGCGATGAGCGGCGTGATGACGATGCACAGCCCCTCGACGGCCATGGTCGGCACCTGGTAGGTCAGCGACTTGCCGCCGCCGGTGGGCATCAATGCCAGCGTGTCGCGTCCGTCGAGCACCGAGCGGATGATGTCGAGCTGCACGGGGCGGAAGTCCTCATACCCCCACCACTGCCGCAAAACGGCCCGCAAATGTTCGTCCGAATACCGAGTCTCCATCCTTTTCCGGTCAACGTCGAACGCAAATTTACGGAAAATTTTCGAGCCTTGCCGAAATCTCGCAAATTTTTATTATTTTTATCACCAAAACCGCGACAATGAAACATTCGATCCTCTTTCTCACCGGCGCCACCCTGGCCGCCGCAGGAGCGCAGGCCGAGGCGGCCGAGCGACCCAACATCCTCTATATCATGTGCGACGACATGGGCTACGGCGATCTGGGCTGTTACGGCCAGCGCTACATCTCGACCCCCAACCTCGACGCTATGGCCCGCCGCGGCATGCGCTTTACGCAAGCCTATGCCGGCAGTCCCGTCAGCGCCCCGTCGCGCGCCTCGCTGATGACGGGCCAGCACAGCGGACACACCGCCGTACGCGGCAACAAGGAGTACTGGCAGAACGTCCCCATGGTCAAATACGGCGACAACGACGACTTCTCCGTCGTGGGGCAGCATCCCTACGATCCCGATCACGTCATCCTGCCCGAGATCATGAAGGCCAACGGCTACACCACGGGTATGTTCGGCAAGTGGGCCGGCGGTTACGAAGGTTCCGTATCGACGCCCGACAAACGCGGCGTGGACGAATTCTACGGCTACATCTGCCAGTTCCAGGCCCACCTCTACTACCCCAATTTCCTGAACCGCTACTCCCGTTCGCGCGGCGACCGGGAGGTCGTGCGCGTGGTGATGGAGGAGAATATCCGGTACCCGATGTACGGCCCCGAATACAAGCGCCGCACGCAATATTCGGCCGACATGATCCACCGCGAGGCGATGGCCTGGTTAGACCGCCAGACGGAGGAACGGCCCTTCTTCGGCATGCTGACCTACACGCTGCCCCACGCCGAACTGGCCCAGCCGGTCGATTCGCTGCTGCTGGCCTACCGCGAGAAATTCGACCCCGACAAAACATGGGGCGGGCAGGAGTCGTCGCGCTACAACCCCGTCGACCGCTGCCACGCCGAATTCGCCGCCATGATCACGCGCCTGGACGGTTACGTGGGCGAGATACTGGCCAAACTGCACGAGAAGGGTCTGGCGGAGAACACTATCGTGATCTTCACGAGCGACAACGGTCCCCACGAGGAGGGCGGCGCCGATCCCGCATTCTTCGGCCGCGACGGCAAGTTGCGCGGGCTCAAACGCCAATGTCTGGAGGGCGGCATCCGCGTTCCCTTCATCGTCGAATGGCCCGGCCACGTGGCCGCCGGCACGACCAACGACCTGCAGATCGCCTTCTACGATGTGATGCCCACGCTGTGCGACCTGATCGGGCAGAAGAACTACGTGCGCCGCTTCGCCCGTTCGGAAAACGAATACTTCGACGGAATCTCGTTCGCCCGCTCGCTGCTCGGCAAAAAAGGGCAGCGCAAACATGATTTCCTCTACTGGGAGTTCCACGAAACCGACCAGATCGGGTTGCGGCAGGGCGACTGGAAGATGGTGGTTCGCCGGGGCATTCCCTCGCTCTACAACCTCGCCGAGGATCTCCACGAGGACCGCGACGTCGCGCTGCTCTATCCCGAGATCGTCGACCGCATGGTGCACATCATCCTGCGCGAACACACCCCCAACGACCTCTTCCCCGTCACGCTGCCCACCCAAAAATAGCATTTGGAATGAAATTAGCACTGTCCCGACTTCTAAAAACCCTATCGATTATGTCGACCATCGCCACCACCGGGTGCCAGGCGCCCGTCTACCCTGCCGACGAGTTCGTCACCCGCGACGGCAGCCGCATGAAAATCAGTTTCTTCCGTCACGCCTCGATCGCCCTTGAGACCGAAGAGGGCCGCCACATCTACGTCGATCCCGTCGGCGATTTCGCCGACTATGCGTCGCTGCCCGAGGCCGATCTGATTCTGGTGACCCACCACCACTACGACCATTTCGACCGAAAGGCCATCGACCTCCTGCGCACCGGGTCGACGCAGATCCTCTGCGACCGCACGACCGCCGAATCGTTGGGCGACCTTTGCACCCCGATGGCGCCCGGCACCTCGGCCCAGCCGCTCCCGGGCATCCTCGTGGAGGCCGTCGCCGCCTACAACACCTCGGAGCACCAGCTGCAGTTTCACCCCTGCGAGCGCGGCGACTGCGGCTATGTGGTGACCTATGGCGGAACACGCATCTACATCGCCGGCGACACCGAACCGACGCCCGAAATGCGCGCCCTGCGGTCGATCGACATCGCCTTTATGCCGGTCAACCAGCCCTATACCATGACCGTCGACGAGGCCGTCGAGGCCGTCAAGGCTGTTCGCCCCGTGATCTTCTATCCCTATCATTACGGCCAGACCGACGTCACCACCGACATCGGGCGTCTGACCGAAGCGCTTAAGGGCATCACCGAGGTCCGCATCCGTCCGTTAGAGTAGCGGGCGCGTCTTGAGACCACTGCGCTCGTCGGGGCGGGATAGGACCCCGCCCCTTGCCGCGCGGCGCTCCCCGGTCCATTGTTTTCTTGCGGATGTGTATAAGTTTTTCTCCCGTGGGGCGGGCGTTTGCAACGCCACGCCGCCACGAGAGAAAAACTTATACACATCCGCAAGAAAACAGATTGTTCGGGTTCGCCCGTCCGGCTGGGCCCGACCACGGGCCCAAGGAGGACA
>CAZHMX010000026.1:0-19913 GCA_964533725.1 uncultured Alistipes sp.
CGACGTGATCGGTTTTCAGGAGCCGAAAAGCGCCCAGGTGCAGTATCTGGCCGGCGAGTTGGGCGAATACGACTACGTGGCCGCCAACCGCAACGGCGATGCGGGCAAGGAGGGCGAGCGGATCGTGGTGATGTGGCTGCGCGATAAATACGAGTTGCTCGACCAAGGGCAGTTCTGGCTCTCGGAGACCCCCGACAAGGTGTCGAAGGGCTGGGATGCCAAGAACCTGCGGGTGACCGTATGGGTCTGCCTGCGCGACAAGGCCTCGGGCAAGGAGTTTTACTACTTCGCCACCCACCTCGACCACAAGGGACAGCTGGCACGGCAGGAGGGCGCACGGCTCAATGTCCGCCGGATGCGTTCGATCGCGGGGGAAAAGGCCACGGTCTTCATCTCGGGCGATATGAATTGCGAGAAGGGCCGCAAAACGGAGACCTACCTGACGGCCTACACCGGCTGGATGAAGTCCGCGCAGGAGGAGGCCGCCGAGACCGACGACCGCCCGTCGTTCAACGCCTTCGGCCGGGGACGGATCCGCACGCTCGACTATATCTTCTACCGCAACGCCCGGGCCAGGCGCTACGAGACGGTCGACAGCGACGGTTACGGCGTGCGCTATATCTCCGACCACTATCCGATTATGTGCGAATTCGATTTGAAATAACAACTTTGTTCCAAGTGATGAAACACGGCAATATCCTGTTTTTGGGTACCACCCTTCTCGGCGCCTCGGCTTCGGTAGCCGCGGCGGAGCACTCGCCCGCGAATGTGTCTGCGCGGGCGAGCGGGAGGGTGACACGGCCCAATGTGCTGTTTTGCGTGGCCGACGATGCGTCGTGGCTCCACTTCGGCGCCTACGGCTGCCGGTGGGTGCATACGCCCGTCTTCGACAGGGTGGCCCGCGAAGGGGTGCTGTTCGAAAACTGCTACACGCCCAACGCCAAGTCGGGACCTTCGCGCGCGACGCTGCTCACGGGACTTTACTCGTGGCAGGCGGGTGCGGCGGGCAACCATATCGCCTGCTTCCCGGAGGAGCTGAAGGTCTTTACCGAGGTGCTCGCCGAGGCGGGTTACGACGTGGCCTTCACGGGCAAGGGCTGGGCGCCGGGCGATCCGGGAATGAAGGCCGGCAAAAAACGCCAGCTGACGGGCCGGCCCGTGCAAAAACGCAAACTCGATCCCCCGACGTCGGAGATCCTCGACAACGATTATGCCGCCAACTTCGCCGACTTCCTCTCCGGGCGCCGGGATCCGTCGCAGCCGTGGTTTTTCTGGTTCGGCTGTCGCGAGCCGCACCGCCATTACGAATACGGTTCGGCGGTGCGTGCGGGCCGGACGACGGACGAGATCGACCGTGTGCCCGCCTTCTGGCCCGACACCGAGGCGGTGCGCAACGATATGCTGGACTACGGTCTGGAGGTCGAGCACTATGACCGTCAGCTGGGGTTGATGCTCGACCACCTGGCCGCGATCGGCGAGCTGGAGAATACGGTCGTGATCGTCACCTCGGACAACGGCATGCCCTTTCCGCGCGCCAAGGGGACGCAGTACGAATATGCCCACCACGTGCCGCTGGCGGTGATGTGGCCGCGCGGACTGAAGAATCCGGGCCGCCGCGAGGAGGGGTATGTGTCGTTCGTCGATCTGGCCCCGACGTTTCTGGATCTGGCGGGCGTGGCTCCCGAACGGAGCGGAATGCAACCGATGGCGGGGGCGTCGTTGCGTCCGATGATCGAGAACCGCCGCGATCCCGCCGCCCGTCTGCGCGAACGTGCCCTGCTGGGGCGCGAACGCCACGACAACGGCCGGCCCAACGACGAGGGCTATCCCATCCGCGGCATCGTGCGCGACGGCTACCTCTATCTGTGCAATCTGGCTCCCGACCGCCTGCCTGCGGGTTACGGCGTGACGGGCTACCGCGATATCGACTCCTCGCCCACCAAGACCGCCGTTCTGGAGGCCTACCGTTCGGGGCGTGACCGCCGCTATTTCGATCTGACGATGGGTCGGCGTGCGCCCGAGGAGCTCTATTATGTGGCGACCGACTGCGAGTGTCTGAACGACCTGGCCGGGCGGCCCGAATACCGTGCGCTGATGGACCGCCTGCACGAGGAACTGTTCGAGGCGCTGCGGGCGCAGGGCGATCCGCGGGTCACGGGCGACGGTTCGGTCTTCGAGCGCTATCCCTACGACAAGGCGGGCAAGGAGCGCATCTACGAACGGACGCTGAACGGCGAAATCATCCCCTGGGAGCAGTCGAAGTGGATCATCCGGAGCGACTACGGAACGGGGGATCTGGATTAATTTGAACTAAAAACGGACTTGAATATGAAAAAGTTATCTATTTTGTTGCTGGCTTTGGCCTCGATGGTCGGCGTGACCTCCTGCGCTCCCGAGGCGCCCCGCCATCGCAATGCGGCCGAAATCGCGGCTTTGATCCGCAATCCCAAAACCGACCAGGTGCTGGTCGCCTCGCACCGCGGCGACTGGCGCAATTTCCCGGAAAACTCCATCCCCGCGATCAACAGCGCGATCGATATGGGGGTCGACATCATCGAGCTGGACCTGAAGATGACCGCCGACAGCGTACTGGTGCTGATGCACGACGCCAGGATCGACCGTACCACCTCGGGCAAAGGCCGCGTGAGCGAGATCACCTACGACTCGATCTGCAAGGTGACCCTTCGTGCCGGTCAGGGTATCGCCACGGACTGGAAGGTTCCGACCTTCGAGGAGGCGCTGGTCGCCTGCAAGGACCGCGCGGTGGTCAATATCGACCAGGGTTTTCAGTATTACGACCTGATCCACCCCATCCTGGAGCGTAACGGGATGTTGGAGCAGGCCCTGATCAAGGGCCGTGTGACGGCCCAGGAGGCCGAGGCGACCTTTTCGAAATACGAGAAAAACTGCCTCTTCATGCCCATCGTCAACTTCGGCAAGAAACATTACGACGAGGTTCTGGAGAGCTATCGCGACGCCGTGCCTCTGGCCTACGAGGTCTGCTGGCAGGAGCTGACGCCCGACGTCGAGGCCTGCATGCAGGGGATTCTGGCCTCCGATTCGAAGCTGTGGGTCAACTCGTTGTGGCCCTCGCTGAACGGCGGTCTTTGCGACGATGCGGCGGTTACGGGCGATGCGGCCGGGATCTACGGCGCGTTGCTCGATCTGGGCGCCACGATCATCCAGACCGACCGGCCCGCCCTTTTGATCGATTATCTCTCGCAGCGCGGTCTGCACTAAACGGCGGAAAACCCCTCGGTTTATGAATCGTTTTACGAAATTCTACAAGATCAGCGACCCGGCACCGACCCTCGAGATCGGCGAGGCCGAGCGCACCCGCTATTACCGCCGGCTGCGCTTGCAGGCCTTTGTGGCCGCGACGCTCGGCTACAGCCTCTATTATGTCTGCCGCACGAGCCTCAATGTGATGAAAAAACCGATTATAGACAGCGGCATGCTCGATGCGCAGCAGCTGGGTGTCGTGGGTTCGGCGCTGCTGTTTACCTATGCCATCGGCAAATTCGTCAACGGATTTGTGGCCGACTATTGCAACATCAAGCGCTTTATGGCCACGGGTCTTTTGATCTCGACGCTGGCCAATGCGCTGATGGGCATCATGGGCGTGGCCCATTCGGTGATCCCTACAGCGTTGATTTTCACGGTGTTCGCCCTGATGTGGGGCTTTAACGGCTGGGCGCAGTCGATGGGGGCGCCGCCGTCGATCATCTCCCTGTCGCGGTGGTTCCCGCTCAAGGAGCGCGGCACCTATTACGGGTTCTTCTCCGCAAGCCACAATTTCGGGGAGTTCTTCTCGTTCCTCTTCGTCGGTTCGATCGTGACGGCCGTGGGGTGGCAGGCGGGCTTCTTCGGCTCGGCTGTCGCGGGCGCTTTGGGCGTGGCGATTATCTTGCTTTGGCTCCACGACACCCCCGAATCGAAGGGGCTGCCCTCGGTCGAGACCCTTTCGCACGAGAAGAAGACGGCCGCGTCGCAACAGTCCGTCCGCGAAATCCAGCGCCAGGTGCTGCTCACCCCCGCGGTGTGGATCCTGGCGGCGGCCAGCGCCTTCATGTACATCTCGCGCTATGCGATCAACAGCTGGGGCGTGCTGTTTTTGCAGGAGGCCAAGGGCTATTCGGAGGTCGAGGCGATCTCGACGGTCTCGATCAATGCCCTGCTCGGCATCTTCGGCACGGTGCTCTCGGGCTGGTTCTCCGACAAACTCTTCAAGGGCGAACGGCGCTATCCCGCCCTGATCTTCGGCGTGCTGAACTCGGTGGCTCTGGCCCTCTTTATCTACGGCGGCAAAGCACTCTGGATCAATATGCTGGCTATGGTGCTGTTCGGTATCGCCATCGGTGTCCTGATCTGCTTCCTGGGCGGACTGATGGCCGTGGACATCGTACCCCGCAAGGCCTCCGGCGCGGCGTTGGGCGTAGTGGGTATCGCCTCCTATGCGGCGGCGGGTCTGCAGGAGATTATCTCGGGCTGGCTGATCCAGAGCCACGTCGAAGTCTCGGCCGACGGTCTCGAGCACCACGATTTCCGCGCGGCGGCCCTCTTCTGGCTGGGTGCCTCGGTCGTCTCGTTCCTCCTGCCGCTGCTGAACAAAAAACGGCAGCCCGAAGAGGATGAATAACCCGGCCATGCGATAAACGGCAATTACGACAGAAAACATACGAATCATCCTTAAAACCTCACCAAGATGACCTCTTCGCAACTTCGGTTTACGGGCCTTTCGGCGCTCTCGGTAGCGGCCGTCGGCTGTACGAACCAACACAAAACCGTCGGGATCGAATCGCCCGAACGACCCAATATCGTGCTGTTCCTGGCCGACGATATCGGCGCCGAGTGCTTCGGCTGTATGGGCGGCGTGTCGTACGATACGCACAATATCGACTCGCTGGCGGCCAACAGCTTGTTTTACAGAAATATGCACGCCCAGCCGTTGAGCTCGCCCTCGCGGGTGCAGCTGATGACGGGGCAGTATAACGACCGCAATTACGTCTGCTTCGGCTACATGAACGACGACGAGCCCGTCTTCTCGCAGCTGGCCCAGCAGGCGGGTTATACCACCGGAATGTTCGGCAAATGGCAGCTGGGCCGCGACCGCGAGATGCCCACGCGCCTGGGCTGGGACGAGTGGTATCTCTATCAACTCGAAGTCTACAAGGAGTTCAACGGCCCGACCGGTACCGACCGCTACGCCAACTGCATGATGGACAACCACGGCCATTATGAATATTCGACCTACGGCCCCGACGGGGTCGAGGGTGCGGTTTTCGAGTTCCTCGACCGGCAGAAAAACGCCGAGAAACCCTTCCTGCTCTACTATACGACGCCCCTGGTGCATACGCCGCACACCCCGACGCCCGACTCCGAAAGCTGGGATCTCGACTTCCTGGGACGGTTCCAGAAGGATACCTCCAATTTCCGCGATATGGTGGCCTATTTGGACAAAAAGGTGGGCCGCGTGGTCGAGCGGCTGAAGCGTAACGGTCAGTGGGACAATACGATATTTATCTTTACGTCCGACAACGGCACCTCGACGCGCATTGTCTCGCAGATGGCCGACGGCACGCTGCGCCGCGGTGGCAAGGGCGATCCGCGCGGAGTGGGAACCTCGGTGCCGCTGCTGGTCTGCTGGGGCGACCGCATCGCGCCGCGCGTGAGCGACCGTTTGGTCGACTTCACCGATTTCTTCCCCACCTTTGCCGATGCCATGCGGATCGGGATCCCGTCGGACTGGGTGCTGGACGGCGTGAGTCTCTATCCCGAAATCGCGGGCGGCGAACCGCTCGAAAAGGAGATCTCGCTCATGCACTTCAACCCGTTGTGGCCCACCGCCGCCGCGCCCTATGCCGCCCGTGCCGCCCGCTCGGCCGACTACAAACTCTACTCCGACGGCCGGTTCTATTGCACGCGCGACGACTTTATGGAGGAGCATCCGTTGGATATCGAAAGCTGTTCGGACGAGGTGAAGGCCCTCTATGCCCGGCTGAAGGCCAAGGTCGACGAGTGTCCCGACTTCTGTCCCGATATGCCCGGAGCACCGCGCCGCGGAAAATACGGCACGTTCTATGATTTTGCCGAACCCAACAACCCGTTCTAAACCGGCGATGAAGCGTCTTTTGCTCTTTGCAGCCCTGCTCCTTGCGGGGCTGCACGTCGCCCGCGCGCAGGAGTTGCGCTATGTCGATGCCGCGACCCTCACGGTCATCAACAAGGCCCAGCCCGAGCACGGCCCCCTCTTCGAGCGGCTCGATGTCGGGCGCTATCCCGATCTGCCGAAGACCGTCAACCGCTATTACCGCTATGCGACGGGTCTTGCCGTCGTCTTCCGCACCGACAGCCGTAATATTCGCGCCCGCTGGTCGACCGTCGAACGTTTGCCGAGGGCCAACGGCACGCTGATCTGCCAGCGCGGTCTGGATCTCTACATCCGTCGCGGCTCGGAGTGGGTCTTCGCCGGGGTCGGTTCGCCCGACAACAAAGGACTCGACACCGATGCCCCCGTGGTGGTCAGGATGGCCGAGGGGGAGAAGGAGTGCCTGTTATATCTTCCTCTGTTCGATCGTATTACGTCGCTTGAAATCGGCATCGATCCGGAGGCGTCGATCGAACCTTTGGAAAATCCCTTCCGCCGCAAGGTGGTCGTTCTGGGGTCGAGCATCACGCACGGTTCGGGTGCCTCGCGTCCCGGCATGGCCTATCCCGCCCGGCTGGAGCGCCGTACGGGGCTGCAGTTTGTCAACCTCGGCGTCAGCGGCCTTTGCAAGATGGAGCCGTTCTTCGCCCGGATCATCGCCGACACCGAGGCCGATGCCTTTCTGTTCGACACCTTCTCCAACCCTTCGGGCGAGCAGATCGACGAGCGTTTGGCCGAGTTCGTGCGGGTGATCCGCGAGGCGCATCCCGACACCCCCTTGATCTTCCTGCAGACCGAGGTGCGCGAAAGCGGCAATTTCGATGAACGCAAGCGCCGCAACGAGGAGAAAAAGCGCGAAGCCGCCGTGCGCGGAATGAAAAAATTGCTTAAAAAGGATCCCGGGATCTATTTTATCGATCCCGGAATGCCGCTGGGCGACGACCACGAGGCGACGGTCGACGGTGTGCATCCGACCGACCTGGGCTATACGCGAATGATCGACTGCATCGGGCCGCAGATCTCGCGGATCCTCGAAAAGAGCCTGCGGTAGTCTTTCCGGACGGGTTGCCGCCCGTGTATCGACCCTTCCTTCGGCGCGCGGGACGTTGTTCGACGTCCGGCCCCGAAGGGAGGGTTCTGTGCGATGCGGCGGACCCTCTGCGGATCCTGCGCCGCGATTGAAGCGGCACGGAACGATGCCGGGCGGGGAAAGGTGGTTGAAATGAAAATTTTTTGTACTTTTGTGGCAAGAAAGGATGTAATAAACAACAGACCGATGAATCAAGCCAAAATCACCGTCGCAGGCCTCGGCCCCGGCTCCGCTGAAGATATGACCCCCGCCGTGCGCCGGGCTCTGGCGCAGGCCGACGTCGTGGTGGGTTACAAATACTACTTCCGGTTTATCGCCGACTGCCTCGCCCCGCACACCCGGACCGTCGATACCGGCATGAAACGCGAACGCGAACGTGCCGAGGTGGCCCTGCGCCTCGCCGCCGGGGGTCAGCGTGTCTGTGTCATCTCCTCGGGCGACGCCGGGATCTACGGAATGGCCCCCCTGATCTACGAAATGGCCCGCAAGGAGCGGATCGAGGTCGATATAGAGGTCCTTCCCGGCATCAGCGCCTTCCAGAAGGCCGCCTCGCTGCTCGGTGCCCCCGTCGGTCACGACCTCTGCATCCTCTCGTTATCCGATCTGATGACCCCCTGGAGCCTGATCGAGCGACGTATACGCGCCGCCGTCGACGGCGATTTCGTGACCGCGGTCTACAATCCGCGCAGCAATGACCGCTACTGGCAGCTGCCCCGACTCCGCGAACTCTTTCTCGCGGGCCGCGACGCCGCAACTCCCGTGGGTTATGTGCGGCAGGCGGGACGTCCCGAACAACAGGTCACGGTCACGACGCTCGCGGAGTTCGACCCTGCGGAGGTCGATATGTTCACCGTGGTCCTGATCGGCAATTCGCAGTCCTACATCGACGGCGGCCGGATCGTCACCCCGCGCGGCTATTATCGCGAAGAGGAGGATGAAACGGCTGTCGGTCAACAGATTATGATCAAAAGTTTCAGAACCGTCGCTGCCGAACTGCACGACAGGGAGATTCCGCTGGATCGCAAGTGGGTCCTGCTGCATGCGATCCACACCACGGCCGATTTCGAGATGGAGCGCCTGCTGTGGATGAACGACGGGGCGGCCGAGAGGTTGCACCGGCGTTTTGTCGCGGGCGGGATACGGACCGTCGTGACCGATGTAACGATGGCGGCGGCGGGTATCCGGCGCGGCGCGCTGGAGCGGTTGGGTGTCGGGGTGAAATGTTACCTGCACGACCCGCGTGTGGCGGAAATCGCCAAAAACGAAGGAATCACGCGTACGCAGGCGGGTATCCGGCTTGCGGCGGAGGAGCATCCCGAGGCCCTGTATGTCTTCGGCAATGCTCCCACGGCGCTGATGGAGTTGTGCCGGCTGGTGCGGCGCGGCAAGGCGAGGCCGGCGGGTATCGTGGCGGCTCCTGTGGGATTTGTCCACGTCGAGGAGTCCAAACAGATGGCCAAACCGCTGGCGGAGGTTGAGCGGATCCTCATCGAGGGGCGCAAAGGGGGCAGCAATCTGGCGGCGACGATTGTCAATGCGCTGCTGACGCTGGACGACGCCGAGGCCTTACGCCCGGGACGCGACGTGTAACGGGGTGCGGAGATGGAACAACGCTATATAATAATAGGTATGGACGACGGCGCGGAGCCCCGTTTTTCGGCCGAAGCGATGGCCGAGGTGGCGGCGGCCCGGATCTTCTCGGGCGGTCGGCGCCACCGCGAGTTGGTTGGTGCGCTGTTGCCCGACGGGAGCGAGTGGATCGACATCACGGTGCCGCTGGACCGGGTCTTCGATGCGTATACCGGGCGCGAGGGAACGATCGTGATCTTCGCGTCGGGCGATCCGCTGTTTTTCGGGTTCGGGGCCACGCTGTTGCGCCGATGGCCCGATGCGGACGTGCGTATCTTTCCGACACTCAATTCGTTGCAGACGCTGGCGCACCGGGTGCGGATGCCCTATGACGATATGGTGGCCGTGTCGCTGACCGGTCGGCCGTGGGAGGGTCTGGACCGGGCTTTGATCGGGGAGCGGCCGAAAATCGGGCTGCTGACCGACCGGGTGCACACGCCGGCGGCCATTGCGCGGCGGCTCTCGGACTACGGCTATACGGGCTACCGCATGGTGGTCGGCGAGCGGCTGGGCAGCCGTACGGACGAACGGGTCGCGGAGTATTCGCTCGACGAGGCGGCCGCGCGCGAATTTGCGATGCCCAACTGCGTGATCCTCCACGGTGAGCCGCGACGCCACCCGTTGGGACTGCCCGACGCGGCGTTCGACTTGCTGGACGGGCGCGTGAACATGATCACCAAAATGCCGGTCAGACTGCTGACCCTGAGCGCTTTGGGACTGGAACGCCGCCGGGTGCTGTGGGACGTGGGCAGCTGTACGGGGTCGGTCTCGGTGGAGGCCCGGCTGCGGTTCCCGGGGCTTGCGGTGCATGCCTTCGAGGTGCGCGAGAAGGGTCGCGAACTGCTCGAGGCGAACGCCCGGCGCTTCGGCGCACCGGGGATCGAATTCCACGGAGGTGACTTTTTGGCCTGCGCACTGGAGGGGATTCCGGCGCCTGACGCGCTCTTTCTGGGCGGTTACGGCGGGCGGATGGAGGCCTTTGTGGAGCGCCTGGCGGAGGTGTTGCAGCCCGGCGGGGTGCTGGTTTTCAACTCCGTCAGCGAACAAAGCCGCGAACGGTTCGTCGCTTCGGCTGCCGCCGCAGGACTTAAAATCGAACATATCAACCGGATCGCCGTCGACGATCACAACCCGATTGCGGTGATCCAAGCCATAAAAACAGCATGAAAACAGCCGTTTTGACCATCATGCCCACAGGGGCGACCCTGGCCCGACGCGTGGCCGGGGTGTTGGATGCCGATCGGTTCGCCTGCCGCGAAATCGACGGGTTCCGGCCGGTGGAGTCGTTGCAGATACTGATGCAACAGGAATTTAATCGCTACGACGCGTGGGTCTTCGTCGGGGCGACGGGGATCTGCGTCCGCACGGTCGCGCCGTGGCTCGGGGACAAGCATACGGATCCGGCCGTCGTCTGTATAGACTCGGCGGGACGCTGGGCGATCCCCGTGGTGTCGGGCCATGTGGGCGGCGCGAACGAACTGGCCGAACGGATTGCGGCGGCGACGGGAGCGACGGCGGTCGTCACCACGCAGAGCGACAACGCGGGACTTTGGGCGCTGGATACGCTCGACCGCCGGTTCGGCTGGACGGTGCGCACGGCCGGGATCTCGATGAACGAGGCGATCGCCCGTTATGTGGGGGGTGCGCGCGTGGCCCTTTTGGTCGAGATTCGCGGCGCGGGGGCGATCTGGATGGAGCGGACGGCGGCGGAACATGTGGCGGTGTGCTACGAAAGGGCCGCGGTTCCCGATGATGCGGAACTGGTTATTGCGCTTTCATACAGCGACTTGCGTATAGATAAGCCCTTGCTGCAATATATTCCTGCGGCGTTGTCCCTGGGTATAGGGTGTCGGCGCGGATGTTCTCCCGAAGGCGTGGCGGGTGAGATCCGTCGCGTGATGCGCGAGGCGGGATGGGCTGCGGAGGCGGTGGCTTCGGTGGCGACCGTCGAGCAAAAGGCCGACGAGCCGTTGGTCGGGGCGTTGTGCCGCGCGTTCGGAGCCGGACCACGGATCTTTACGGCGGCGGAACTTGCGGCGGTCGAGGTGCCCAACCCCTCGGAGCGTGTGCTCGAAGCGGTGGGGACGCCGAGCGTCAGCGAAGCGGCGGCGATCCTGGCCTCGAAGGGCGGGGCGCTCCTGGTCGGGAAACAAAAAGGCCGCCTTGCGGAGGGACACGACTTTACCTTTGCGCTGGCGGTCGATCCTTCGGTCGAACGGCGCGGACATATCGAGATCGTGGGCGCGGGTCCGGGCGACCCCGATCTGATCTCGGTGCGCGGACGGCGTTTTCTGGAGGAGGCGGATTTGATCCTCTATGCGGGGAGTCTGGTGCCAAGGGATGTAACGGCTTGCGCCAAAGCGACTTGCACGGTGCGGTCGTCGGCCTCGCTGAATCTTGAGGAGCAGTTCGCGCTCATGAAGGAGTATTACGACCGCGGCCTTCTGGTGGTAAGGCTGCATACGGGCGACCCGTGTATCTACGGCGCCATCGAGGAGCAGATGAACTTTTTCGACCGTTTCGGGATGCGTTACCACATCACGCCGGGCATCTCGTCGTTCCAGGCGGCGGCCGCCGAACTCAAATCGCAGTTCACGATCCCCGAACGCGTGCAGACCATCATCCTCACGCGCGGCGAGGGCCGGACGCCGATGCCCGAACGCGAACAGCTGCACCGTCTGGCGGTGTCGCGGTCGACCATGTGCATCTTCCTCTCGGCGGGCATCGCGCGGCGCGTGCAGGAACAGCTGCTGGTCCACTATCCGCCCGAGACGCCGGTGGCCGTCTGTCACCACCTCACCTGGCCCGACCAGCGGATCTGGCGCGGCGAATTGCGGCAACTGGCCGATATCGTCGAGTCCAACCATTTGACACTCACCACGATGATCGTTGTCGGCGAGGCCATTGACAACCGTCAGGGCCTGTCGCGGCTCTATGCCGCCGACTTCAAACACCTCTTCCGCCCGTGATTCTCATTTTCGGCGGGACGACCGAGGGTCGCGCAGCCGTAAAGGTCGTCGAGGAGGGCTGTTCCGACTACCTCTACTCCACGCTGGGGGAGGGGCAGCGGGTCGAACTGGCGCACGGACGACGCCTGACGGGGGCGCTGACGCCCGACACGGCCGAGGAACTGTGCCGCCGCGAGGGGGTGCGCCTGATCATCGACGCCGCGCATCCGTTCGCCTCGGGACTGCACGCCACGGTTGGGGAGGCCGCCGCGCGCTGCGCGTTGCCGGTCATCCGGTACGAAAGACGGGAAATCAAGGACAATTATGCTATCTATTGTGCAGATTACGAGGAGGCTATGCGCCGCATGGAACACGACGGCGTGCGTCGTCTGCTGGCCCTGACGGGGGTGAAGACCATCCGGCGGCTGGCTCCGTTCTGGGAGCGGCACTATTGCCGTTTCAGGATCTTGCAGCGCCGCGAGTCGTTGCGCGAGGCGATGGAGGCGGGGCTTCGGCAGCACCAGATCCTCTTTTACGATCCGCCGTGCGACGAAGTTGAGCTGTTGCGCCGCGAAAGCCCCGATGCCGTGCTGACCAAGGAGAGCGGCACTTCGGGCGGACTGCGCGAAAAGATCGACGCGGCCCGCACGCTCGGCATCCCGATCTACGTGATCGAACGTCCGCCGCTGCCCGACCGTTTCCGGACAGTCTATACCGAGGCGGGACTGCGGCGGGCGGTCGACGAACTGCTGCCGAACTTTTTCCAGCTTCGAAGCGGTTATACGACAGGTACTTGTGCTACGGCGGCGGCTGTGGCGGCCCTGGAGTTGCTGTTGACGGGCCGGGCGGTCGGAGCGGTTACGGTGGAGCTGCCCGGAGGCGATCCCGCGCGGTTGCAGGTCGTGGCGTCGGCGTCGGAGGGTGATGTGGCCCGGGCCACCGTGCGCAAGGAGGCGGGCGACGATCCCGATGTGACCAACGGCTGTCTGATTACGGCCGAAGTGGCACGCAACGGGTTGGAAGAGATCCGTTTCCTGCAAGGCGAAGGGGTGGGGCGCGTCACGCTGCCCGGGCTGGGCATTGCGGTGGGCGAACCGGCCGTCAACCCCGTTCCGCGGCGGATGATCGTCGAAAATTTTGCCCGCCGCGGCGTGCGGGGCGCCGATGTCCGGATCTCGGTGGCCGGAGGGGCGGAGCTGGCCCTCAAGACCTTTAACCCGCGGTTAGGGATCGTCGGCGGGATCTCCATCATCGGCACTTCGGGCATCGTCAGGCCCTTCTCGAACGAGGCCTTTGTCGCGTCGGTCGAACGGGCCGTCGGTGTGGCCCGCGCCGTGGGGTGCGGACGGTTGGTGCTGAACTCGGGTGCGCGGAGCGAACGCTGGCTGCGCGGACGGTTTGCCGACCTGTCGCCCCAGGCCTTCGTGCAATACGGCAATTTTGTCGGCGAGGCCCTCGATGCGGCGGCACGTCACGGATTTCGCGACGTGACGGTCGGGGTGATGATCGGCAAAGCGGTCAAACTGGCCGAAGGACATCTCGACACCCATAGCCGTCGGGTGACACTTAACCGTCGGTTTCTTACAGAGTTGGCCGCAGCTGCGGGGTGTTCCGGCGCGGCACTCGGGACGATCGGTTCGCTGACGCTCGCCCGCGAACTGTGGGAGCGGCTCGACGGGGAGGACTGCCGCCGGTTGATGCGCGCCGTCGTCGACCGTTGCCGCGAGCATTGCGCCCCGCTGTTGCCGGACGGCCGTCTGCAGGTGCTCCTGATTTCGGAGGACGGAACGATTTTCGAGTGATCTTTGCGCTGCGTCGGGCGGCTTCGGATCTCTATTTTTGTTTTGCGCGGTCCCTTTTCCAGCGATTCCACCAGTCGAGTGCGCGGAGCATCGCCACGCCGATCCCGACGCCGGCCACCGACTCCGTGAATCGGAGCAGGCAGTTCTGCCACGGCGGCGTTTCGGGACGCATTTGCGAGATCAGGAGAATGATCAACAGCGTGATGGTGGAGATCCGGTCGCTTTTGTAGATCCCCAGCAACATCCCGGTCATCTCGAGCGCGAAGACCGACACGAGCATCCCCGCGACCGTAAAGCGGAAAAACGACAGGTAGAGAAACGCCACCGCCGCTCCCAGAAAGGTCCCCAGAACCCGGATCGATCCCACCTTCAGCGATTCGCGGTACCCGGGCGAGCGCAATACGATCACCACCGATGTGCAGGCCAGCATCGCCCCCATCCACCGCGACTCCGTGTGTATCGACCCCGTGACGTACATCCCCACCAGATAGGCGAGCAGCACCCCCACGCAGGTCACCACCGACACCGACGGGTGCATCCGTCCGACTGCCGTGCGGACTCTTTGTCCGACGGTCGGCCGGGGCTCGTTTTTCGGTTGCTCGTCCATGATTCTCCTTTTTTCGGTCGGGAAAGCAAAAAACGTGCTATGCAGACCAGCTCTGGAGAACTTTCGGCGGCGCCGTGCGGCGAAAAGCGGCGGCGGGATCGGGAACCGGGGCGGGAACCGGGCCGGAACGCAGGAAGCCGATCCGCACGTGCGGGAAATAGGGGTGAAGGTTTGGCGGCCGATGAATTTTTGTTTGTTTTTTTGTCTGTTTTTCTCTATCTTTGTTGGAAATCGAACCCTAACTGCTTTCCCATGTCCTGGTCCAGTCATCCCTTCTCCCCGGCACGGCTTGAAGTCGTCGATGCCTTGCGCGGTTTCGCCCTGGTGGCCATCGTGCTGCTTCACTCCATCGAACACTACAACCTGTTCGCCGAGATCACCTGGGAACCCGGCTGGCTGAAATCGGTCGACGGGCAGGTCGCCTCTGTCGTGTGGTTCTTTCTCGCGGGCAAGGCCTACGCCACCTTCTCGCTGCTCTTCGGGTTCAGTTTCTATATCCAGATGCGCAACGCCCGACGAAGGGGCGATGATTTCAGACTCCGTTTTGCCTGGCGGATGGTCCTCCTTGCCGGTTTCGCGCAACTGCACGCCCTGTTTTACAACGGCGATATCCTGCTGTTCTATTCGGTGTGCGGACTGATCCTGATTCCCGCCGCCTCGTGGAGCAACCGTACGGTCCTGATCGTGGCCGCCCTCCTGCTGTTGCAGCCGGTCGACTGGATCCACATGCTGGCGGCGCGCATCTCGCCCGACTATATCGATATGAATTCGCGTTTCGCGGTATTCGCCGCGCAGGCCGAGCAGGTCGGGATGCACGGCAATTTCTGGCAGACGCTCGCCGACAATATCGGAAACGGTCAGCTCTACAGCAATTTCTGGCAGGTGGAGGCCGGTCGGATCTGCCAGACGCCCGCGCTCTTTCTTGTCGGCCTGTGGCTCGGGCGCACCGAGCGGTTTGTTTGCAGCGAACGTTCCATCCGTTTCTGGAAACGCGTGCTTGCGGTCGCGCCCGTGCTCTTCATCCTGTTTTATGGCCTGAATGAGTTTGTCGGACCGATCGTCGACCATCCGACCTGGCACAGCCACTGGGGAATTGCCATGGGGCTTCCCGCCAATTTCATGATGATGGCGACCTGGCTCGCGGCCTTCACCCTCTGCTGGTTCGCCGCCGGCGACCGGGGGTTCCGCTTCCAGCGCCTGCCCATAGCGTTCGGCCGTATGTCGCTGACCAACTATATCTTGCAGTCCGTCATCGGAGTGATCCTCTTTTACAATTTCGGCCTTGGTCTCTATCGGGTGACCGGAGCCACCCTCTCGCTCGGTATCGGTCTCTGCATAGCGGCACTGCTGACCCTGACTAGTCGCCTCTGGCTGCGCACCCACCGTCAGGGACCGCTCGAAGCCCTTTGGAAGCGCCTCACCTGGCTCCCCCGCTAACCTCCACCCGGCGGTAAGTCTTCGCGAATTCGCACATCCCGATCCGCCGACTGTGCGGGCTGGGCGAACAATTATCTCCTTTTCCGCCGCTTTTTTTCGGAGGAGGGCGAAAAAAGTACTATATTTGTAGCGGAGATTGGTTTATGGAACAGCACATCCTTATCCCTTTTTTGTTGACTTTGGCGGCCGGTCTGGCAACAGGCATCGGCAGCGCCATCGCCTTCTTTGTCCGTAGAACCAATCGCCGGCTGCTCGCTTTCGCCCTCGGTCTTTCGGGCGGCGTGATGGTCTATGTCTCGTTTGTCGAACTCTTCGCCAACGCCCGCGAGATGTTGCGGGTGATTTACGGTCCGCAGACGGCGTCGCTCTATACGGCGCTGGCCTTTTTCGGCGGAATCCTTTTGATCGGCGTGATCGACCGCCTGGTTCCGTCGGTCGAAAATCCCCACGAGGCCCACTGCGCCGAAGAGATGGACCACCGCCCCAAAGATGCCAAACTGATGCGGATGGGGCTGTTGACGGCGTTGGCCATCGCGATACACAATTTTCCCGAAGGAATCGCCACGTTCACAACCGCCTGCGAGAATACGACGCTGGGTGTCGCCATCGCCGTGGCCGTCGCGATCCACAACATCCCCGAGGGCATTGCGGTCTCGATCCCGGTCTTTTACGCCACGGGCAACCGTGCGAAGGCCTTTCGGCTGTCCTTTCTTTCGGGTATGGCCGAGCCGGTGGGGGCGCTGCTGGCGTGGGGGATCCTGCTGCCGGTGATGACGCCGACGCTGACGGCCTGCGTGCTGGCGGCCGTGGCGGGGATTATGGTCTTTATTTCGCTCGACGAACTGCTGCCTGCGGCCCGCGAATACGGCGAGGAGCACCTGGCGATCTATGGCGTGGTGACGGGTATGGCCGTGATGGCGGCGAGTTTGATTTTGATACAGTAGACGCGTATGGAGTATCTTTTGTTATCGGTGGGGCTGCTGCTTATCCTGCTCGGAGCCAACTATCTGACCGAGGGAGCGGCAACCGTAGCGCAACGGCTGCGGATGCCCGAATTCGTTATCGGACTGACGGTCGTGGCTGTCGGCACGTCGATGCCTGAACTGGTCGTGAGCCTTTTGTCGGCCATCGAGGGCAAGAGCGCCATGGCCCTGGGCAATGTCGTGGGGTCGAATATTTTCAATACGCTGGTGATCGGTGGCGTTTGTGCGCTGATCGCTCCGTTGGCCCTGACACGCAGCAACATCCGGCGCGATATCCCGATCGGTTTTGCCGCTTCGGCGCTGCTGTGGCTTTTGGTCTCGGACCGGGCGCTGAGACTCGGTACGGTCGATCGGATCGGTAGGGTAGAGGGTGCGGCGATGCTGTTGTGCTATGCCGGGGTCGTCTGGATCTCGATCCGCGAGGGGCGCCGGGAGGAGCGGATGAAGCGGGCGCAGGAGCCGTCGGATGCCGCCGCCCCGGTGACGGTCCGCCCGCGGCCGGTGTGGCTGGCTGCGGTGATGATCGCGGGAGGCCTGGCGGGGCTGATCTATGGCGGCGAAGTTTTTCTGCACAACGCCACGGCCATTGCGCGGCACTGGGGCGTCAGCGAAGGGGTGATCGCCATCACGTTGGTGGCGGGCGGCACGTCGCTGCCCGAGCTGGCCTCGTCGGTGGTCTCGATACTCAAGGGCAAGGCCGGGATGGCGCTGGGCAACATCGTGGGGTCGAATATCGCCAACATCCTCCTGATCGTGGGTCTCTCGTCGACGGTGACGCCGCTGACGACGGGCGGACTGACGGCGCTGGACTTCGGGATGGTCACGGGGAGCGCGGCGATGCTCTTCGCGGCGGCCTTCACGTTTCGCAAAAAGGCGCTCGACCGTTGGGAGGGGGCGATTTTTCTTTCGGTTTATATTCTGTACATCTATTATCTGGTGAGTCATGCGCATGGATGAATCCCTATATATAATAAGGTATAGCCTCCGCGTGGCGGTGGCGACGGTGATCTGCTGGGCCGCGGCGGCCTGTCATACCGAAGAGGGGCCGAAGCCGATCGACGAGCTGGCGGCACGCGTGACGTGCGGCACCTCGGTCGGGCAGATCGACTTTGTGGAGTTGCCGGCCGACGAAGATTTTTTCGAGATCCGGGCCGGGAACGGCCGTGTGGTGATCGAGGGAAACCGTCCCGTGTCGATGGCCGTGGGGCTGAACTGGTATCTGAAATACGTGGCCGGGATCCATATCTCGTGGAATCGGTTGCGGCAGCCGCTGCCCTCGCCGCTGCCCTTGCCGGCGGAACCGATCCGCCGGTCGACGCCGTTGCGGGAGCGTTACTATCTCAACTACTGCACCTACTCCTACTCGATGCCCTTCTGGGACCGCGAGCGCTGGGAGGAGGAGATCGACTGGATGGCGCTGCACGGAGTGACGATGCCGCTCGCGCTGACGGGGACCGAGGCGGTGTGGCGCAACGTCCTCCGGCGTCTCGGCTATACGGACGAGGAGGTCGGCGAATTCGTCGCCGGACCCGCCTATCAGGCCTGGTGGCTGATGAACAACATAGAGGGTTGGGGCGGTCCGCTGCCCGCCGGCTGGTACGACGCGCAGGAGGCGCTCCAGAAACACAACCTCGAACGGATGCGTGCGTTGGGGATGGAGCCCGTCTTGCCCGGTTACGCGGGGATGGTCCCCCGCAATATCGGCGAGAAGTTAGGCTATCGGATCGCCGACCCGGGCCGCTGGTGCGGTTTCCCGCGCCCTGCCTTCCTCTCTCCCGAGGACGAACATTTCGACGAAATCGCCGATCTCTATTACGAGGAGTCGGCCCGCCTCTACGGTCCCGCGCGCTATTACAGCATGGATCCTTTCCACGAGGGCGGCAACACGCAGGGCGTCGATCTGTACCGTGCTGCGCAGTCGATGCTCGGTGCGATGCGCCGTGCCAACCCCGAGGCCCGCTGGGTGATTCAGAGCTGGCAGGACAATCCCCGGCGCGAGCTTCTGGATACGCTCCGGGCGGGCGATCTGGTGGTCCTCGACCTCTACAGCGAGAAAATTCCCAAATGGCGTTCGGGTTACCGCGGCCACGACTGGATGTATTGCATGCTGTTGAATTTCGGCGGCAACGTCGGTCTGCACGGCCGCATGGATGCCCTGATCGACGGGTTCTATGAGGCGCTGGCCGCCGATCCCTCCCTGTGCGGTGTCGGCGCCACGCCCGAGGGGATCGAGAACAACCCCGTAATGTTCGAACTGCTCTACGAACTGCCCTGGCGTGCCGAGCGCTTCGACTCCCGCACGTGGCTGCGCGAATATCTGTGCGCCCGCTACGGCCGTCCGCTCGACCCCGAAGTTGAGGCTGCCTGGGAGGCGCTCCGCCACACCGTCTACAACGCTCCTGTCGGCTACCGGGGCGAAGGCACCGTCGAGTCCATCCTCTGCGCCCGTCCCTCCTGGTCGCCGCGCAGCGCCTCCACGTGGGGCAGCTCCCGGCTCTTCTATGCTCCGGACTCCACCGCACGTGCCGCCGCGTTGCTCCGTTCGGTCGCCGGCCGTTATGCCGATTGTCCCAATTTCCAGTACGATATGGTCGACATCTGTCGTCAGGCCAACGCCGACCGGGCCGGATCCATGCTTGAGGCGGTCATCCGTGCCCGCGCCGAAGCCGACAACGCCCACCGTCATCTGCGGGTGGCCACCGACTGGTTCCATGCCGGTGATCCCGACGACTATTGCCGCATCGACCGTCCCGACAACAACCTGGTCTGCGCCCTCGACCGGGCCTATTGTGCCGCCTGCGCCCGTCAGCGCCGTTTGGCCGACGATTTCCTGGCTTTGATTCTCCGTCAGGACTCCCTGCTGCGCACCTGTCCCGACTTTTCGGTCGATCGTTGGCTCGCCGCCGCCACCGCCCGTGCCGCCACCCCCTCCGAACGTCGGCTCTACCGCTGCAACGCCGCACAGCTTGTGACCGTCTGGGGCGACGACCGTGCCGCCAACCAGTGCGGCCTGCACGACTATTCGCACCGCGAGTGGGCGGGTCTGCTGCGCGATCTCTATTATCCCCGCTGGAAGGCTTTCTTCGACGCTGAACTCGACGGCGCGCCCGCTCCCGATTTCTACGGGATGGAGTGCGCGTGGGTGGATGAGGTGTCGCAATAGACGCGGTTGCGCTCGTCGGGGCGGGATCGGGACCCCGCCCCTTGCCGCGCGGGCGCTCCCCGGTCCATATGTTTTCTTGCGGGTGTGCCTGTATGTTTTTCTGCCC
>CAZHMX010000027.1:0-19445 GCA_964533725.1 uncultured Alistipes sp.
TGAGCAGGCAGTCGATGATCGAGATCATGCCCTGGTAGCCGAAGTTGAGCAGGAAAGCATCCTGTTTGCCGACAAAGGCGGCCAGCTGGCGCTCCAGCTCCTCGTGCCACTTGGTCTGTCCGCTCATCATACGGGCACCCATCGGGGCGGCCATACCGAACTCGGCGGCAGCCTTGGCGTCGGCCTCACGCACCTCGGGGTGGTTGGCCAGGCCGAGGTAGTTGTTGAGGCTCCAGTTCAGGACCATCTTACCGCGGAAACGCATGTGAGGACCGATCTCGCCCTCGAGTTTGGGGAAAGCGAAGTAGCCGTGGGCGTA
Organism: uncultured Alistipes sp.; assembly: GCA_964533725.1. Taxonomy (GTDB): domain Bacteria; phylum Bacteroidota; class Bacteroidia; order Bacteroidales; family Rikenellaceae; genus Alistipes. The sequence continues at coordinate 320 of CAZHMX010000027.1, forward strand.
ACCCATATACTGTCCGATAGGGCCGCCGGCATTTTTCTCCAACCGATCAAAAATATCAACCATTTTCTTATTTTGTTTAGTTATTTTTCCGTCTCGACGCATCCCCTACCGGGTCATGCGCACAATACGAGTTCAAAGATAGGATATTTTCATCTTCCGGCGCTACGCTTAAATACTTATTTGTACAGCCGAATCTGCCGAAACGGCCCTTTTCTCCGATAAAAAAGCGCAAGACCGAACCCCGTTCGCAGGGTTCGGTCTTCTCTTTTCGGCGGGTTTTATCGGGAATCGGCCGGTCCGGTTCACTTTTTTAGCAGCACTCCCGGGGCTCCCCCGGTTCAGCCTCTTCGGATTCGAAACTGTCAATCGCGGATGCAACGGATCTGCATGCCGTTGGCGCGGGGGTAGGATTTTGCGGGGATCAGCTCGCTGCGCGAGGCATCTTCGGTGTCGAGCGAGAAATAGAGCGCGGCGGACTGGGCCGAACCTGTGGGCGTCGAGGTCCAGTAACAGCCGATCCACGGCTTGGGAACCTCGTTGGTGTTGACGTTGCTGATCGTGCCGTAGAGGGCGCTGCGACGGCCCGCGCCGAGGAAGAACGACGTAAACTCGCCGTCCGTAAGGTTCCAGCCGTATTGCTTCATCAGCGCCGCGGTATTCTCCTGCGCATGAGGGTCGGCGATCGAAAGGCGGGACAGCTCGGCAGCCGTCGGCACACGCCAGCCGTGCGGACAGGGATCGGCCAGGGTCTTGGTCGCACCCCACAGCCGGTCGTTGTGCTGCACCAACCAGTCGTAACCCGTGGCCTCGGTGCCGAGCAGGAAGTCCTGCGGATGGGTTTCGGCATAAGTTTCGGTGCCGATCACAGCGTCGGTCTCGGCATAGGTCAGCTGAAGCGAGCGGTTTTCGCTGTTGTAGAACGACGCGTTGTAGGCATTGGCGCAATCGTAGTAACGCGGCCCGATAAAGGGGGTACGGCGGCCCCACTGGTAATAAAGGCCGTAGGATTCGAGAATCTCGTTGTCGGTGGCGTGGGCATTGTTCAGCGCGCCGAGGTTGCGATCCATGAACGGGCCGTCGGCCCCCACCTCGTCGGTGAGCCACAGGTGCCACGTCCAGATCAGGTTGTCCGAGGCATCGTAAGCCCCGAGCAGGATATTACCCTCGACAAGCGCATCGCCCGCAGGCACATAGAACGACACATAGTCGCCCACCAGACCCAGATATTTGATCAGGCTCGTGCGGCTCGTCCAGACGATGCCGACCGAGGCCGTAGGGAGTGCTTCGCGCGTCTCGCCCTTGAAGGTGGCAGGGAAGGTATAGTAACAGCCGTTTTTGCTGATAATGTAGCTGTTGGACTGCTGCGACGCCAGGTTTACCCCCTGTTCCATCGAGACATAGATCGAGTGCGTGGTCGCCGAACTCTTGGAAGGCCGCACATCGAGGTTGATCATACCCGTGGTGGCGGCATTCTCCGTGCCGGGCGCGGGCGAGGTGACGGTCAACTTGCGGGCGGCGAAGTCAGCGACGGCACTCCAGCCCGTGGGGGCGGTACGGACAGAGACCGACGTGGCATCCACGGTCACAAAATCGATGGTGATGGTCTGACCCTCATGGTCGAAGTAGATGGCGGGCTGCGAAAACTCGATCTGGCCCACGGGTTCCTTGCTGCAACCCGCCAGCAACACGATCGCCATCGCCAGCACCAAAGCGCTCCATACTTTCGTAAATTTCATACGCTGTTTTCAGTTATTTTGTCTGCAAAGATAATCATTGCCGCGCGAAGAGCAAAACGAATCCTCCATTTTTTACACCTTCACCCCCTCCAAACGGTCGAAAGGGAACAATTATTGTCCCCGGTCTGCCGAAAAATTCATGATTCTATGGCTCACAAGAAAGTCGATGCGCAAAAACGTTCCGCCGCCTCCAAACTGCGGATCGTCGCGACCGAACGCGGCCCCTATCTGGTTTTCGGCCGTCCGCCCCTGGCCGCACAGTTCATTCTGCCCAACGAACACGCCGAAAGCTGGTACTACCAGGAGGGCCGGCACTACTCCACCGAAGAGACCCCCACGGCGCTCTGCCGGTGCGGGCAGTCGCGACACAAACCCTATTGCGACGGCGCACACCTCCGCGCCGATTGGGATCCGTGGCTGACCGCCCCCGACGAACCGCTGCTCCAACGGGCCGAACGGACCCGGGGCGACGGGCTGTCGCTGACGGACAATCCCTCCTATTGCGTCTTTGCCCGATTCTGCTACCCGGGCGGCAACGCCTGGCGGCTGACCGAACGCGCCGCCGATCCCGAGGCCCGGCACCTGGCCATCCGCGAGGCCTCGATGTGTCCGAGCGCCCGTCTAACGGCGTGGAACGAGGCGACGGGACGTCCGTATGAATTCCAGTTCGACCCCTCGATCGGTCTGCTGGAGGATCCCGCCATGCACTGCAGCGGAGGACTTTGGGTCCGCGGCGGGATTCCCGTAGAGCGCGAAGCGGGAGGACGTTACGAGGTCCGCAACCGGGTGGTGCTGTGCCGGTGCGGCCATTCGGCCAACAAACCCTATTGCGACGGCGCACACGCCACCGCTCGCTGGCAAGACGACCTCGAGGGTATCCCCGAAGGCGAGACCCTGCCCGAGCACGTCTACTGACCGCCGCCGGTGCGGACTCTACGAGTCGGAGGGATTCCCGCGACACCGGCACTGATTCCCGAATTTCCGCTGCACCGGCACGACTTCGCACGGAAACCGGCACGACTTTTCACAGAAAAAGAGACGGAGCACACTCCGTCTCTTTCTGTCGTTCGGCCGACGAGCGTTTCAGAAAACCGTTTAGAAGACCAGACCCACCTTGAACTGGAGCGCATTCAGGTTCACCGCGACATCTCGCGACAACTGTTGCACGCTGTAACCGAACTGGACCTTGACCCGGCCCGTCCGGATACCGACCGCGGGCATCGCATAGATCCCCGACTGGCCGCTGACCCCCTCCGTGACACCGACGCCGGCACCCATATCGAGCGAGAAATAGGGAACGAACTTCTCGCTCACCGGGTAATATCCCTTCGCATTCAGGTAGACGGGCAGAATCATATCGTTATTCAGATCGTGGTACAGATCGAAACCCACACCCAGACCGACAGAACAATATTTGCCGATCTTGACGCCATGAACCGTGTGGAAGTTCATCCGGCTCGCAATAGGGCCGCATTTGCCCACGCCGACGGCATAACCGAAATCCAGCTCGCCCTGGTAGACGGATTTCACCTGCGCCGCAGCCTCACGGCCCGACAACGCAAACCAGCCGACAAGAAACAGAAATACAATTCGCTTCATTATTTTATTCTTTGTTTTCTTCTTATTATTAATGCCTTATCGCCGAGTCAACCCTCCCGGCCGTACAAAGGCACAAACCGAACGCCGGCCCGCTGCGCTCCGTCCGTGTGAACCGGCGATGACTTTCTCCCGACAAATCGACCTGCCGCATCCCCGCACGGGTTACTTTTGCAGGGCCTCCCAAAGCATATCTTTCAGGCGGGGGATGTTCAGGCCCGAGATCGACGAGATAAAGACCGAAGGGATCCCGTCGGGAAGCTGGCCCTGCATCTGCCGGATCAACTCCTCGTCCAGCATATCGCACTTCGTGACGGCCAGCAGCCGCTCTTTGTCGAGCAATTCGGGATTGTATTGCGTCAACTCGCCCAAAAGGATCTCATAATCGCGCCGGATGTCGTCCGAGTCGGCGGGGATCATAAACAGCAACACCGAATTGCGCTCGATATGGCGCAAAAAGCGCGTTCCCAGCCCCCGGCCCTCGTGCGCGCCCTCGATAATGCCCGGGATATCGGCCATCACGAACGACTTGCCGTCGCGCACGGCCACAATGCCGAGGTTCGGCTCCAGCGTCGTAAAGGCATAATTGGCGATCTTGGGCCGTGCGGCCGAGACCACCGACAGCAACGTGCTCTTGCCCGCATTGGGGAATCCCACCAGTCCGACATCGGCCAGGACCTTGAGCTCCAGAATGAACGCTCCCTCGTCGCCCTCCTCGCCGGGCTGCGCGTAACGGGGGGTCTGGTTGGTGGCGGTCTTGAAATGCCAGTTGCCCAAACCGCCGCGGCCGCCCTTCAGCAGCACCAGACGGTCGCCGTGTTCGGTCACCTCGCCGACGTACTCCGTCTCACCCTCGTCGTTGACGCGACGCGCCACCGTTCCCAGCGGCACGGGGATGAGGATATCCTCGGCATCCTTGCCCGACGAACGCGCACCCGAACCGTTCTGACCGTCCTCGGCGAACTGGTGGCGCTGGTATTTGAGATGAATCAACGTCCAGTACTGGCGGTCGCCGACCAACACGATCGAACCGCCCTTGCCGCCGTCGCCGCCGTCGGGGCCGCCGAAAGCGACGAACTTCTCTCTGCGGAAGTGGGCCGAACCCGCCCCGCCATGCCCCGAACGGGCGAATATCTTGACGTAATCTACGAAATTGGAACCTGCCATAATCATACTTTTAGCTTGCAAAGTTAGGGATAAAAACCGAAACCGCCAAAAAGCCATCCGCCATGGAGACGAATTTTTGCACTTCGTTTCCGCATCATTAAAAATTTTGCCGTCGCATTTTACTTTTGCGCCCGGGGCGGGTTTTATGATCAGAACGGTCGCAAAAAAAGGTCGACATTTGCTCATCACGGCAACTCCGACTAACTTTGCAGACGGAAAACAGAAAACCGAACATGAAACTCAACGACAACGACATACTCGCCGCTTTGGCCGCGGATCCGGAACAGGGATTCCGGCTCTTGCTCAAGCGCTTCAGCGAGCCCATATACTGGCATATCCGCCGGTTGGTCGTCCGTCACGACGATGCCGAAGACGCCGCGCAGGAGTGTTTCATCCGCGTCTTCCGCGCGCTGGGCCGCCGGCAGGAGGGTTCGCTCACCGCGTGGATCTACCGCATCGCCACCCGCGAGGCCCTGCGCCTGATCGAGCGACGGCGCGAGGAGGCCTCGATCGGCACCGCCGCACTGCGCATCGCCGCCGACAGCCACGTCGACTATTCCGATCTGGAATCCGTCCGGCTCCAGCAGGCCATCCTCGCCCTGCCGCCCAAACAGCAGCTGACCTTCAACCTCCGCTATTACGACGGGTTGGATTACGAGGAGATCGCCCGCATCACCGACTCCACGCCCCAAAGCGCCAAAGCCAACTATCACAACGCCAAAGAACGCATTGTCCACCACATGAAAACAAACGACATCGCCCTATGAAACAGGATTTTAACTTTAACACGCCGAACAAGCGGCTGCCCTATACCGTCCCCGAGGGATTCTTCACCGACCTGGAGTCCAGGATACTCGCCGCAACCGTCGACGCGGCCGGCAAGACCGACGCCGACATCGAAACCGACACCGAGGCCGGACACACCCGCGCCACCGGTTCGGACAATGAGACTGCAAACCGCCCGGTCAAGCACACCCTTACGCTCCGCCGCTGGTTGGTCGCCGCAACCGCTGCCGCCGCACTGGTTGCCGTGGCGCTCCTCCCCCGCCAGTCCGACACGCAGCCCGTCACGCTGGCCGATGTGGAGCAGACCTTTGCCCAGCTCTCCGACGAAGACCAGGCCGAGTTGCTCGCCCTCTACCAAAACGACCCGTTTATTAATTTGTAACTATGTATTAACTTAAAAACCATTCGATTATGAAAAAGATCCATTTCCTGCTGCTCGTAGCAACCGCCCTCTTCACCGTCACAACGACCCGGGCACAGACCACCCCCGAAGAGACCCCCACCGCCCAGCAACAGCAAAAGAGGCCTCAGACGCAACGCAAGACCCCCGAGCAATTAGCCGTCATGCAGGCCCGCCATATCGCCACCGAGCTGGCTTTCGACGAGGAGACCGCCCGCAAGTTCACCGAAGCCTACTGCCAATACCAGAAGGAGTTGCGCGATCTGAAGACCAAAGCCGCCCGTCCCCGCGTCAAGAGCGACGAGGAGCAGACCGAGGAGTCGATCGCCGAATCCATCCTCGCCCAGTTCGACCAAAGCCGCAAGATCGTCGATCTTCGCGAAAAATACTACCACGAGTACAGCCGTTTCCTCACCCAGCGCCAGATCCGCCGCATATATGCCATCGAACGCAAATGGGCCGCATCTATGGAACATCTGAATAAGGCCGGCTATCGCAACGGAACACCTGCGGGCAAAGCCGCCGGCAATCGCAACGGCCAGCGTTAACCGCCACAGCCCCTCGCGGCATCGGTCCCGCTCCGGCCCGGTGCAGTGATAAAAGTTTCACCCTTCCTTTATCGGGCGTCAAAGCCTCGATAAAGGAAGGGTGAAACTTTTATCACTGCACCGGGGAGCGCCGCGGCAAGGGGCCGGGTGCTATCCGACCCCGACGAGCGCAGTCGCCGTCAAGTGCTTAATCCACCTCGACGTCACCGTCGCGGCTGGGCACATAGTAGGAATCCGACCCCGAGTGATAGGTGCCGATCAGGTTGCCCGAAGCATCGTAAACGGGATTGACCGGAGCACCCGACTCGTCATACTCGACCGCACCGATACCGTTGGGAGTCAGGGCGTCGGCCTCGCTGTCGGTCAGGTAATCCTGCGGAGCGAAATAGAGGTCCGAATAGCGGCTGACCATAATCTGGTAGGTGGCATAGTCGCTCGAACCGCCCTTGTAGTCGCTGCGCTGCGAATAGATGGCGAAAAGACCCAGAATGCTGCCTTTGGCACCGTTGCGGACCGTATTGCGGCCGGCGAACTGCGAATAACCGCTCGTACGCACCGAGTAGACACCATGGTCGGAGGTGTTGATCGGGTTGGTGTTGTAGGTCATGCAGACCGAACCGTAGAGGCTGACACCGCTGCGGCTGAAGGCCCAGCGATACCAGGGTTTGCTGACAACGGGCGTATTGCCGTTCTCGTCCTGACCCGGGCGCACGCTGGTGTCGATCCAGCTGGGATAGATCTGGTCGAAGTTACCGTTCTTTAGCACCTTGGTCTTCTTGCCCGTCTGGTCCGTGACGCCGGCATAGTGGCAGGTGATCTCCTCGAAGCTGATCAGACGGCCGAAATTCCGCTCCACAACCGAAGGGGCCTGCAGGAGGGTCTCGTAGTTCTCGGCATTGACGATCAGGATATCCGACGAAAAATCCGAACCGTAGGTCAGCTGGGTCTCCTCGCCCGGGAAGACATGTTCGGCGATCATCCGCTGGTCCTCGATGTTCGAGTTGGCGTAATACTTGTCCGTGCCGACGGCATTGACCGACGACGAGGGAACGCTGCCCACGGAGAGCATCATGCGGTAGTTGCCCAGATAGAGGCCCTGGAGCTTCACATAGCACCAGCGGGTCCGGATCGGGGTGTGGTATACGGGATTGTACTCGCCCTCCATGTGGAAGGTCAGGTAGTTGCCGTTCGTGAGTTTGATCTCGATGGCGGCGGTACCGTCCCACAGGTAGAGCGATTTGTAGACATTGCCCTCCTTGTCGTCGGAGATCACCTTACCCTTGATATAGACGTCGTCCTCGATCTGGACGTACTTGGTATCGTTCCAACTGGCGTTGTTACCCGTGTTGCTCAGCGAACCGTGCGCATCGAGGAAGCGCTGCTTGAGGTCGGCGATCGAAATCTGCACCGACTTGCCCATATCCGTATCGCTGTAGATCTTCTGCGGAGCGGGCGTATCGAAATCCTCATAGCAGGCGGTCAGTACGGCACCGGCCACCAACATTGCGGCTATTTTCCAAATTCTCATAGTATTTATCATCTTTTATCGTTAGAAACGGAAATACAGGTTGCAATAGTAGTTCGTCCCGAGCATATAGAAATACTTCGAATCGAAACGCGAGTAGCGAGCCAAACCGCGATCGGAGGTACCCTGGTCGGAAATACGGTTGCGACGCATACGCATCTGCTCGTAACCGCCCGTGCGGATATCCTGGTTGTTGAGGATATTCTTCACCTCGAGGCTGAAGCCCAGCTGGTACTTGCGGTGGATATACCACGACTTGCTGATGCTGGCGTTCATGACGTAGGCCACGTCGAAACGCTCCTGCGCACGGATGGCAGGGATCATCGACAGCACCTCATACTCGGTACCCGGGGTCGGCGTGGTGGTCAGATAGGTGTCGATGGCGGCACGCGTGCGGTACATCGGGTTCATCGACAGATACATGTGGTCGTAGATATTCATATCGACCGATACGTACCAGTTCTTCAGCCCCTTGAGGTTCAGACCCACGTTGGCGGCCAGCTGCGGGGTGCTCTCCACGCGATAGTTCTTCCAGTAAACCTTGTCCGTCAGCTTCACCTCGGCGCTGTTGTCGGCCAGCTGGATGAAGTCGGGATTCGACGTATAGACGTACTCGCCGTAGCTGACGGCACCCTGCAGCGACAGAGCGCCCCAAATGGGAATCTGCACGGCGGCCTCCAGACCGATGTGGCGCTTGTCGATACCGCTCATAGCGAAGTTCGTGAACGAATACTGCGTGTCGTCGTAGAACGAAATCACCTTGGTCTGGTCCTCGAACTGGGTGTAGTAACCGCTGATACGGGCCTTCAGCCACGGTTTGTTGAAGTTATAGGTCACCTCGGCACCGTATACCCGCTCCTCCTTGACACCCGGCGTATGCTGGTTGCGCGTACGGGGCGAAACGAAGATCGTCTGGAAGTAGGGAGCGTTCTGCATGACGGTCGCGGCAGCCTGGATGTCGTGAGCGGCCGAGAAACGGTACGAAAGGTTGAGCTTGCCGTTGTAGGTCAGCGCGTTGAACTTCTTCGAATCGCCCAACGAGTTATCCATGAACAACCCCTTGCACCACAGACCCGTACGCCATACCGACGAGAGACCGACCTCGCCGCCCAATGCCATCGAGAAACGGCCCCAGGTGCCGCTGTACAAGGCCCACAACTGACCGTTGCGGACGTTGGCATAGTAGTCGTAGGAGATCTTGTCACCCTCTTTGGCGGCACGGGCGTGGCCGTTCTCGACGTAGTACTTCACGTCGTTCTGATAGGCCCATACGTCCGAACCCATATCGCGCTGGGCGAATTTGTCGACGTCCAGCCAATAGTCGCCGCCCAGAAGGTCCTTCACCTCGTCGTAATACTCCGTGCGGTTGATCCGGGCCTTCACACCGTAGGTGAGCTTCGAACCGCCCTTGAAGGTGTGCAGCAAGGTGGCCGCGAAGTTGAAGTCGCGCTGGTCGGTGTGACGCTCCTCGATGATGTAGTTCGAGCGGTGGAGGCTCTCGCCTACCGAGCTGTCGGACTCGCCCATGCTGTTGATCCGGTGGAACTTGTCCCACTCGATCATACCCGTCCACTGACGGGCGATGCGGTCACCCTCGGCACGCAAAGCCGCGGGCGACTCGCCGTCGATACACTGTGCGGCACGGTCGTAATAGTACGACGGCAGCACACGGTAATAGTCGGGACGCGGGTCGGCGCCGTCACGCCACGTGAGGGCCGAATAGCCGTTCTCGCCGAAACGGAACGAGGCGGCCATCGACAGGCGCGTGCGTTTCGTCAGTTCGTTGGAGTAGTTGAGCATAATGATCGGCTCGTGCGTTTCGCGCACACGCGAGTTGCGCAGTTTGCCGTTCTGGTAACCGACGTTGGGATTGTAATAGTGGCTGCCGAAGAGCGTGTAGGCCTCCTCGGTCGAAGCCTGCTGCGCACCGCGCTGCGTGGGGGCGCCCAGCACCGTGAGGGCCAAACGCTGGTGATCGTTGCAACCGAAAGCCTTCTCGACCGAGGCGAAGTAACCCCAGCCGTTGTAATAGACCCCGTCCACATAGCCGTTGCCACCTTGACGCGTCGACACCGAGAAGCCGTACGACCAGCCGTTGTCCAGCTGACCCGAGGCATAGGAGAGCATCGCGCGGAAACGGTACAGCTGGCTGCTGTTCACCACACTGGCGCGGAAACCCTTGCGCATCTGCGAGGCACGGGCATTGATGTTGCTCACGCCGCCGATACCGCCCAGACCGTACTCCGTAGCCGTCAGACCGGCCACATTCTCCTGGTTGCGCGTAGCGTCGTTCAGACCGCTCCACAAGGACCACGGACCGTAACCCGTCAGCGCGTCGTTGAACTTGATGCCGTTCAGATAGACATCCGTGTAGGGCGAATCGTAACCGCGGACGTTGAAACGCATCTCGCTGAACTTGTACGACGCGATGTTGTTGAACAAGTCGCGCGAGGCGGCTAACGACGAGGGCGAAGACTGCGCGTCCGAAGCCGAATCGGTGTCATACTCCGCAAAGATCGAGTCGTCCAGTTCGCTCTGGATCTCGGCCGCCAGAGACTCGTCCTTCCGGGGGGTGAGCGTCACGGTGAGCCGTTTGTTGTCACCGACCGCCACGGGCTGCGGCTCGTAACCGACCATAGAGACATTGATCTTCGCTTCGGGAGTGACCTGCGCGATCGAGAACTTACCGTTCGCGTCGGTCGTCGTCCGAATCTGCGTCCCGTCGACCGAAACCACCGCTCCGGCAACGGGTCGACCGTCGGGGGCGATGACCACACCCACCAACTGCCTGTTCTGTGCCGAAACAACGGCCGCGCACAGAAGGGCAATCAACGACAGTACAATTTTTCTTGTCATATTCTTGAATTTAATTGGTTATTATTTTCCGATGTAGATGTAGACGGGAAGGTGGTCGCTGAAACCGTTCTGGAAGTTGTTGCCCACGAACGTACGCAGCGGATAACCCTTGTATTGGCCCTCTTTCTGAATCAGATAGGGGGCGCGGAAGATCGAACCCCAGTACTTCGACTTCACGGTCGGCGACTGGATCAGACGCAACTCGCCCTTGGGGCAGTCGACCATATTCTTCGATACGACGATGTTGTCGAACAGGTTCCACGCATCCTGATAGGCCAGCGTGCCGATACCGTCCTTCAGCATATTGTAATAGGGGTTGTAGAAACCGCCGTCGGGGACCTTCTTGATGTCACCCGTGGCGCCCAAAGTCTTGACGACACTCCGGTCGGTGGCATCGTCGTTGAAGTCGCCCATCATCACGATGCGCGTCTTGGGGTTAAGGGCCAGCACCGAGTCGGCCGCGTGGCGCATGATCTCGGCGGCGCGGTCACGCAGCGGAGCCGAAGCCTCCTTGCCGCCCAGACGCGACGGCCAGTGGGCCACCATGAAATAGAAGGGCTGGTCCTCGATCGTACCCCACATCGTCACCACGTCGCGGGTGCGGAAATCGGGCTTGCCCTCGATCGTATAGGGGATCGGATAGCTGCCCTCCAGCTTGAAATCCGAGGGACGGTAATAGAAAGCCACATCGACACCGCGGCGGTCGGGCGAATCGTAGTGCACGATCTCGTAACCGGCACGGGCCAGCTTGGGACGGGCGATCACCGCCTCCATCACGCTGCGGTTCTCGATCTCCGAAACACCGATCACGGCGGGGAAAATCTTGTCCTGGGCGGCTATATCGAACAGCACGCGCTCCAAATTGGCCACTTTCTTGGTGAATTTGGCCGAATTCCAGTGTTTTACGCCGTCGGGCAGGAACTCCTGGTCGAGGTTCGGCCCGTCGATCGTATCGAAGAGGTTCTCGAAGTTGTAGAAGACCACCTTGTAGGGTTTGGTCGTTTTCTGCGCGAAGCCGACCACCACGATCAGCGCCGCTGCAAGACCCGTAAACAGTAGTTTTTTCATATCGGTTAATTTATTAATTATCAATTGAAACCGGCCCAGTCCGAAGGTTTGTTCTGCGCCTTGACGACCTTGGCCACCTCGGGCGAGAGGTTGCGGAAGAAAGTGAAGCCCGTCAGCTCCTCGATCTGCTCGACGCTCTTGCAGTCCGAGGCCTTGATGCTGTTGGCGGAGTTGGCGGCATGGGGGATCCACAGACCGATAGCCTGCAGCTCGTCAGCCGTGCAGTCGGTGATCCGTTTCTTGGTCTTGCCGGAGCGGGTGCGCAGCAATACCTTATAATAATGGGTCGGCACACCCACCTTGTTGCCCGCACGGTCGTTGGTGGTCGCACCGTCGCCGAAATGGGCGCCCGTCACCACATAGAGCGTATCGGCCACGATATTCTTACGCACACGGTCCTCGATCGTCGCCCAGTAATTGCTGTTCAGGTCGTGGCGCTGCGGGGTCATGTTGGTTGCGTAGAAGGTCTGCGCGTTCATCTCGACCACCGAGACCCGGTCGGCCGACGGAATCTGGTGACCGCGGGCATAGACGTTGCTCTGCGCGTAGGTCCGCACGATATCGGCCTGCTCGGACTGCTTCAGATCGGGATCATAGGCCCAGAGGTCCGAACGGCCGTAGTTGGGCGAGCGGTGAAAGGCGTGGAGCGGATAGGCCACCCAGCACGAGGCACGCTTCGACTTGTCGAAACAGTAGGAGAAATTGCGGACGGTGCGGCCGTCGCTCAAGGTCACGTAATGCGTGTGATACCAATAGTTCGCGTTTTGTTTGTGGAGGGGTTGCTCGGCCCACAGGCGGTCGTAGGCGGCCGAACCCGAATATTTCAACTGAGTCAGTGTCAACTCAAATTTCTGTCCGTTGGAGATCTCTATCCTAACACGCGCCGTGCGGTCCGCAGAGGTGCTGTTGGTCTGGGAGTAGAGGAATATGATCGGGCTCAGATTGCCCTTCTGGACATGGAGTTCCCGGTTGTTTTTGGAGAAGGAGCACCACTCGGTGCCTTCGGTGATGGTGGCCGTATACTGCAGCGAATAGTCGCCCTGCATACGGATGGGATTATCCGTCGTCAGACAGTTGATCACGTCATCTCGGAAGGCCACTTCGCAGGGGCTTTCGGAGCCGTCGGAATCGTCGCCGCAGGCCGCGCCCGCGATCAGGATAGCCACTCCGACAAGGAGGCGGATAATATCTTTTTTCATGGTGTCTTTTTTCTGTAAGTTGTTCCTGTCGGGAGTTTTCAGGCACTCCCCTGCCCTCTGTTCTGTCTCGGGCAATCGCCCCCGACGGCCTTCTGCAAGCCGTCGGGGACCGATCATCCGTAAAAGGTGTTATTCGGCGTACTCGACCGTGATGCCCGTCAAATAGACAGCACCGCCGACCGCACGAATCATAAAGCGCTTCAGGTTCTTGCCCGTCAGATCGATCGAAAGCGGTTCGGTCGAACCCTTAACGGTTGCAGCCGAGCAGGCATAAGCAGCCGCCTTCATTTCGTCGACCGACTGCCCCGTATAGGTAAAGTCCTCTGCCATAAGAGCCAGCACGCGGCCGTCGATCGTATCACTGCCCGGGGTAATGGTAACCTTCTTGATCACCTTGCCGGCATTGGGAACCAGGATATACGACTTGGCCGCATTTTTGCTTGCATCGGTATTCCAACCCAACTGCAAATGAGCATTGTTGCCGCCCATGAAACCAGTCCATACACTGCCGTCCGCAGCGGTGATCGTCGTATCCTGGTATTGGTTATTGTACGAACCGACAACGGCTACGATATCCTCCAGCGTAAGGGTGGCCGTATTGCCGCTCGGGGTCGGTGCAGGATCGTCGCCGCCACCGGGCTGGTCGCCGCCATTGCCACTGCCCTCGCCGTAGGTGATCTCCATCGACGCGATACGGATATGGCCGCTCGTTCCGCCTACGGTCAGCACGACCTCTTCGCTCTCACCCGTCCAGGTCAGCGTGTCCTCCGACAGGGTGCCGACATTGGCCGACAGCTTGTTGCCGCCGTCACCCGTCGCGCGGGCAATCTCGATTTTGGAGATCTTCGAAGTCGATTTAACCGTGATCGTGTTGCTTCCGTAGCAACGCAGCGCCGTACCCGTATTGTAGTATTTCGGAGCATTGCTGTTCGTGCCGGCTGCGAAACCGAGCGTTACGGCACCCCCGTCGAGGCTGACCGACTCGACGGATTCGCTATTCGCATAACCCATCTCCGAGGGGACGTATTTGGCCACGCCGCTCTTGCCAGGCTGGGGATCGTCGCCGCCGGGCTGGTCGCCGCCGCCCTCACCCTCGAAGGCCTTCACATCGTCGGCCGTACGGGGAGCCAGCTGGACTGCGCCCTTGTAGAGCGTCACTACGCCCGTGATATCGCCCTTGGCCGAGGCCTTGAACGACTTGCCCACGAAAGCGGCGGCGTTCTTCTGCACGTAGACCGTCAGATCCGATCCGCCGACCGTAAACGTATGGGTCTTATAGGCATCGGCCGTGCACCATTCGGCTGCCGTTGCGGGGGCCGTGGCATTCTTGACCTTCACGACCATCGACTGGTAGTCGGCCAGCTTGTCCACCGTGACCTCTACGGGTGTAACCGTAGCGGTGCCGATCTTCTCGATCGCCACCCAGTCGGCACCCTGCGAACCCGTGATCTCGTAGGTTCCGTTGTAGGTGCAGGCGCGGGCCTGGCCGGCCTTCAGCGTCACCTTCACCTTGTCGCCCGACTGCCACGTGAACGAATCGTCGGCGGGATCGGTGATGCCGCTGCCGTACAGCAGCACGCCGTTGCCGGCTGCGGTGGCACCCTCGGCTATAATCGCGAGGTTCTTGGCATTGGTGTTGCCGCCCGTCTTGTCGGTCACGACAACTGCCTCGACGACAACGTCTTTCTCGTTGTCGATGGCCGTTTGCGTCGCACCTGCGGCCTTACACTTGGCTACCAGGTCGGCTACCGTCACAGTACCCGGGGTCGGCGTGGGCGTGGGATCGTCGCCGCTGCCCTCGCCACCGTAGTAAACGGTCACGGACTCCACATAGAAGGCGCCCTGCTTGTCATTGGCCACGGCAAAGTAGCCGTATTCGCCGCTGATGTTGAACGTCTCGGTGTAGGTCTGGCCGTCCTTCTTCAGGTCGGCGCGCGTTACGGCGTTCTGACCGAGCGGATAGGCCGTCGTGCCGACGTAGAGGTGCTCGGTGGGATCGTAGCTCGTGTTCTTCGAAACGATCACCACCTTGGTGATCTTCTTCAGATCGTCGGCGTTGCCGAAGAAGCCCTGCTTGGTCTTGTCCGAGGCGTTGCCCTGCATCTGGATCAAACCGGCATAGTCGGTAGCCGTAGCCTTGCAGATACGTGCACCGGCGAACGTTACGCCGTTCATCTTCCACGTGTAGTAGGTCGAGGCATCGTTCACGTTCTGCGAACCGTAGGCGTTTTCGGTGATCGTCGTCGTACCGTTGGCGATGATATCGGAGGCCGACATCGTGATCGTACCGCTCTCACCCGGCGTGGGAGGCGTGGGGGTATCGCCACCGCCCTCGAGCGTAACCTCCTGACCGCCGTTGCCGGCCGTCAGCGTCACGTCGTCCAGACGGTGTGCGCTGGCGATCGTCGAAGCGAACTTGATGTAAAGGGTCTTGACCGACTCGGGAATCGTGAAGTCGGCCGTAGCCAGATTCCACTTGCCGTTCAGGTCCTTGCCCTCCTCGAAGTTGTAGGCGATGGGGTTCGACCACGTCTTGCCGTCGGCCGACAGCGTGACGTTGAACTCCTCGTTCTTGAAGGTGTTGTCCTCGCCGTTGATATAGCGCTCGGCACCGAACGTAAGGGTCAGCTTGTTGGTGGTCAGCGCGATATTGCCGATCGTCAGCGAACCGTTCGTACCGAAGAAGATGTTGTTGGCACCCGAACCGGCGTAGTTGGCATAGGTGTCGTTCGACGCCGAGTTGGCACGGACGCTCACGCCCGAACCCTCATACGTCACGGCCGAAGCACCCGAACCGCTCTCGTTCTTCCAGCCCTCGAACTGGTCGATATAGGGCCACGACGAGTTGCTCGTACCGTAGGTCTTGGTGGCGGTCTCCTTGTCGAAGTTGTTCGCGTAGATGGCCTCGCCCGGCGTGGGAGGCGTGGGAGTGTCGCCGCCGCCCTCGAAGGTGATGACCTGGCCGCCGATACCGTCGGTCAGTTTCACGTCGTCGACGCGGTGAGCGCCCGAGAGTTTGGTCGCCAGTTTGATGTAGAGCGTCGTCGTACCGTCGGGCAGCGTGAAGTCGGCCGTAGCCAGGTTCCACTTGCCGTTGGTGTCGTTACCCTCCTCGAAGCCGTACTCGATGGGAGCCGACCACGACTGACCGTCGGGCGACAGCGTAACGAGGAACTCTTCGTTCCTGAAGGTGTTGTCCGACTCGCCGTAAGCGTAACGCTCCGTGCCGAACGACAGCTGGAGGTTGGTCGACGAGATGGCGATGTTCTGGATCGTCAGATAGCCGCTACCGCCGAACAGCAGGTTGTTCGAACCCGAACCGGCGTAGTTGGAGTAGCTGCCGTCGGACTTGGAGTTGGCGCGTGCGCTGACGCTTGCGAAGTCATAGGTAACCTCGGCGGCACCCTCGCCCTCCTGGTTCTTCCAGCCCTCGAACTGGTCGAGGAAGGGCCACGACGAACCGCTCGTGCCGAAGGTCTGCGTTGCCTCCTCCTTGTCGAAGTTGTTGTAATAGATCACTTTGCCCTCGGGCAGTGCGCCGCCCTTGGCCTGTACGATGGTGAGGGTCTTGGTGTCCGACACCTTCTTCTGTCCGAAGATCGACGCATAGACGCTGACCGTCATCGAGAAACGCGAAGCCGTCGTAGCCTCGCCCAACGTTACCGTAAAGGTTTCATTGCCTTGACCCTTGTACTTCTCCTGTCCTTTGGAGGTCGTCAGGGCAAAGCTCTGCGGGGCATTTTCGAGTCCCGAAATCTCCCACTCGCCGGTGGTTTGAATCGAGAACGTCTTCATGCCACCCGTTTCATCGAAGGCCATCATTGCCGTACCACCCTCCTCGACCGACGTACCGTCGATCGACAGCGTGAGCTGCGGTATAACGATGTCATCCGCGTCGGGGCTATCCGCACAGGAGGCAACGGTCAGCGCCGCCACAACCACGAATGCCCGCAAAAACCATTTGAGCACATCTTTACACATAAAGTTTTGTTTTAATTAATAATAAATTTGTTAGTTTGTCTTCATATTCAAGCCGCTAATCCGCTCTCTTTTCGCAACAACACCCGTTTTTACGATGTGCACAGCGAAAGAGTGTACAAAGATAAATCTAATTTTTGATATGACCGTCTCTTTTTACTATTAAATTAACATGAATTTCGAAGAAAATATGCGGTAACGCAATCCGATCCATTCGAATATCTGACTTATTGATAGTTCCGGCCACCGGCGGCCGCACCGCGACACACCGCATGGCACACGCGCCGAAACCCTCGCCGGCCCGTATGTCCGCCTGTATTCAGTCCGTAAATTGTCCGAATAACCAACCGCAAACCGACATTCGGCCGAAGCGGAATCCGCCCCCGCCCCAACCCGATGACAACAGGGGTTTTCCCGAAGGGCACAACGACAAACAGACCCATGGCAACATCCGCGGCAACGGAGTGCACGACCGACTGCCGGCACGCCGACAACTCCGCCTCCCCCTTCGAAGAAAGCTTCATTGTCCGTGTCCGGTCGCGCGCGCGATCAAACGGCGGTCGATCCGCGATCAGTCAAAGATAAAGGTGCGCTCCGTCTCGGAATCGATCTCGATCCGCACGTTCATCACCCCTTCGGGCAGCAGCGGCTCGATCTTCTCGGGCCACTCGACCAAACAGAGGGCACCCGAATCGAAATACTCCTCGTAACCCAGGTCGAAGGCCTCTTCCAGACGCTCGATACGGTAAAAATCAAAGTGATAGACCGGCTCGTCGTGTTCGGTGCGGTAGGCGTTGACCAAAGCGAAGGTAGGGCTGGCGACCGAATCGGCCGACCCCAGGCGCTCCATCAAAGCCGCCACCAGGGTGGTCTTTCCCGCCCCCATCTCGCCCCTCAGGGCGACGATCGTACGGCCGTCCAACGCCTCCAGAAGGGCGTCGGCCGCGTCGGGCAGTTCGGCAAGCGAGTCGATATGGATGGATTTCATAGCGATAGTTTTTTAGCGTTTGGGCTCCAGCACGATGTAGGGAACCAGCATCTCCTCCATCGAGATGCCGCCGTGCTGGAAGGTGTTGCGGTAGTAGCGGATAAAGCGATTGGCGTCGTTGTTGTAGACCAGAAAGTCGCTGTTGTAGGCAAAGATATAGCTCGACGTCAAGTTGCTGGCGGGCAGCTGGATATCCTGCGGGCGGGTCACCTCGTAGACCTCGCGCGCATTGTAGGAGAGGTTGCGGCCGGTCTTGTAACGCAGGTTCGACGAGGTCTCGCGGTCGCCCGTCACACGCACGGGGTTGTCGACGCGGATCGTGCCGTGGTCGGAGGTGATGATGACCGTGTGGCCCTGCTCCGAGAGGAGTTTCAGCAGCGTATAGAGGTCCGAGTGTTCGAACCACGAGCGGGTGAGCGAACGGAATGCCGCCTCGTCCTCGGTCAGCTCGCGGATGATGTCCGTCTCGGTGCGGGCGTGGGAGAGGATGTCGAGGAAGTTGTAGACGATCACCGAGAAATCGGCCTCGTAGATGCGCCGGATGTTCTCCAGCAGTTTGCGGCCCGCCTCGGGACGCACCAGCTTGTCGAACGTATAGCGGTAGCTCTTTCCGCTCTGCTGCATGAGACGTTGCAGGAAGTGCTCCTCGTACTGGTTTTTTCCGCCCTCCTCGTTGTCGTTCAGCCACTTCCGGGGCATCAGCTTGTCGATCGACAGGGGCATCAGACCCGCAAAGACCGCATTGCGGGCGTATTGTGTGGCCGTAGGCAGGATGGCGCAGTAGAAGTCGTCGACCGCCACATCGTAATAGCCGCGCAGCAGGGTCGAGATGGTCCGCCACTGGTCGTAACGGAAATTGTCGATCAGCAGCAGCGTGGTCTTCTTCCGCGCATCGACCACGGGAAAGATGCGCGAACGCATCAGCGTGTGCGACATGACGGGGGTCGAGTCGGAGCGGTTGTTGATCCAGTCGTAATAGTTGCGGCGGACGAATTTCGAGAACTCCTGGTTGGCTTCGTTCTTCTGGTAGACCATCACCTCGCGGATCGACCGGTCGTCCGACTCCGAAAGCTCGATCTCCCAACCGGTCAGCCGGCGGTAGAGGTTGCACCAGTCGCCGAACTCCGAGGCCATGTGCAGCGACGCGCTCAGCCGCCCGAATTCGGCCCGGTAATCGGCCGTGGTCTGTTCGGTCACGAGCTGTTGCTGGTGGACGTTCTTTTTGATCGAGAGGAGCACCTGGTTGGGGTTGACGGGCTTGATGAGATAGTCGGCGATC
>CAZHMX010000028.1:0-19402 GCA_964533725.1 uncultured Alistipes sp.
ACAGCTCGCGATCCTCGGCCCGCTCGATCGACTCGAACGAGGTGCCCAGAATCTCCACCTGGCACTCCTCCAGGACGCCCTTTTTCGCCAGCTGCACCGCCAGGTTCAGACCCGTCTGTCCGCCCAGGCCCGGGACGATGGCGTCGGGGCGCTCGTAACGGATGATTTTGGCCACGTACTCCAGCGTCAGCGGCTCCATGTAGACCTTGTCGGCAATGTGCGTGTCGGTCATGATCGTGGCGGGGTTGGAGTTGACGAGCACCACCTCGTAGCCCTCCTCCTTCAGTGCCAGACACGCCTGCGTACCGGCATAGTCGAACTCGGCGGCCTGACCGATGACGATCGGACCCGAGCCGATCACCATCACTTTATTTATATCGGTTCTTTTAGGCATTTTTGTGTTCCTCCATCATTTTGATAAACTTGTCGAACAGATAGCTGCTGTCCTGCGGACCCGGAGCGCTCTCGGGGTGATACTGCACCGAGAAGACCTTGTCCTTCTTGCACTCCATACCTTCGGCCGTGTTGTCCAGAAGGTTGATGTGGGTCAGCTCCAGCCCCGTGCCGCGCAACGAATCGACGTCGACGGCAAAACTGTGGTTCTGGCTCGTCACCTCGATTTTGCCCGTGCGCAGGTCCTTCACCGGGTGGTTGCCGCCGCGGTGGCCGAAACGCAGTTTGTAGGTCTTGGCGCCATAGGCCAGCGCCACCATCTGGTGACCCATGCAGATACCGAAGATCGGCAGCTGTCCGCGCATCTTGCGCACGGTCTCGATCACCGGCGTCACGAATTCGGGGTCGCCCGGACCGTTCGAGAGGAAGAGGCCGTCGGGACGGAAGCCCATGATCTCCTCCACTGTCGAGTTGTAGGGCACGATCGTCACATTGCAACCCTTGGCGTTCAGCTGGCGGATGATGTTGTACTTGATACCGCAGTCGATGGCCACCACGTCGTATTTGTGGTTGGGCGTGCGGGAGAACCACCGTTTTTTGCAGCTTACGCGCTCGACCATATCGCGCGGCAGCGGCGCGGCGGCGATCTTCTGCAGGGCCAGCTCGCGCGGGGTGTCGGCCGAGGTGATGATCACGCGCTGGCTGCCCTCGTCACGGATGATGCGCACTAAATAGCGCGTGTCGATCCCCGAAATGGCGGGGATGTCGACCTCCTCGAAGACCTCGCCCAGCGTGCGGGTATAGCGGAAGTTCGAGGGGGTGTCGTTGTATTCGCGCACGATCATGCCGCCGATGGTGGGGAACTTCGTTTCGTAGTCCTCCTCGGCCGTGCCGTAGTTGCCGATCAGCGGGTAGGTCATCACCACCATCTGGTCGGTGTAGGAGGGGTCGGACAAGATCTCCTGGTACCCCACCATCGAGGTATTGAAGACGATCTCGTTGACGGCCTCACGGTCGGCACCGAAGCCGTATCCGTAAAACTCCATCCCGTTCTCAAGAACGATTTTTTTGTCAAATTTCTTCATATATCGTTGTTAATCTTTATTCTCCAACTTCTCTTTCCACTCCTTCGCGACCCACGCCGTGCGGCCCCCGACCGCCGTCCACAGCACGCGTCCGCGCGTATGCCAGCCCTCGAAGGGGGTGCTGCGGCCCATCGACAGGAACTCCGACGGATCGACCCGTCCTTCGGCCTCGGGGTCGAAGAGCATCACATCGGCCGGCCCTCCGACCTCCAGTCCGCCCTCCAGACCGAAGATCCGCCGCGGCGCCTCGGCCATCAACTCCATAAGGCGCGTGAAGGTCAGAATCCCGCGCCGCACTAAATAGGTATGGAGCAGCACGAACGCCGACTCTATCCCCACGATACCCATCGCGCTCAAGGCCAGTCCGCGCGACTTCTCCTCGGCCGTGTGGGGCGCATGGTCGGTCGCCACCACCTCGACCGTACCGTCCAGAATGCCGTTCAGCAGGGCCATCTGGTCGTCGCGGCTGCGGATCGGCGGGTTCATCTTGAAACGGCCCTCCTCCTGCAGATCCTCGTCGCACAGCAGCAGATAGTGCGGCGCCGTCTCGCAGCTCACGGGCAACCCCTCGGCCTTGGCCTGCCGCACCAGTTCGACGCTCTCGGCCGTCGAGACATGGCAGACGTGGTACTGGCACCCCGTTTGACGCACCAACGCGATATCGCGCTCCACCTGCCGCCACTCGCTCTCGGAACAGATCCCCCGGTGGCCGTGTTCGCGACACCACACGCCGTCGTGGATATAGCCCCCGCGCAAGAGTTCGTTCACCTCGCAATGGGCTACGATCGGCCGTCCGGCAGCCTTGGCGCCACGCATGGCCTCGAGCATCACCGCCTCCTCCTGCACGCCGCAGCCGTCGTCCGAAAAGCCGACGACCCGATCGCGCAGGGCGGCAAAGTCGACCGTCCGGCCCGCACCGCGCCGTCCGCGCGTGATCGAGGCATAGGGATAGACCCGCACCACGGCGTCGCGGCGGATGGCCTCCTCCTCGACGGCTAACGTCTCGGGCGCATCGGGAGCAGGCGACAGGTTGGGCATGGCGCAGACGGCCGTATAGCCGCCGTGGGCCGCCGCCAGCGTACCCGTGCGGATGGTCTCCTTGGCCGTGAACCCGGGTTCGCGCAGGTGAACGTGCACGTCGACTAAGCCGGGCAGCAGATAGCAACCCGAGGCGTCGACTTCGCGTGCGCCGCCGACCGGGGCCAAAGCCTCGCCGACCGCCTCGATCCGGCCCTCGCCGATCAGCATATCGCCCGTCTGCAGTGCTCCGTTGCGGTATATTTTTGCGTTGCGAATGAGCAGTTTATCCATAGGTCAATTACGAAAAAGGGTAACCGAACAGTTACCCATAGAGACAATATTTGCAAACAATGATTTCGACCGATTGCCCGCAGGCAACTGCCGGTACGCCTCGGGGCGACCTGAATGTATGGTTTGACGTTGCGGCATGGTGTCGTAGATCTGCTACAAAGGTAGCACTTTTCGCACGGCCTGCAAAATTTTCGGCACTATTTTTCCGTTTTTTCCGCTTTTTCGCTCCCTGCGGCCCTTTTCAGCCGCAAGGCCTCGATTCCGAGACGGTACGAGTCCAGCCCGAATCCCGTGACGGTACCCGCGACCACGGGCGCCAGCAGCGAGATGTGGC
Organism: uncultured Alistipes sp.; assembly: GCA_964533725.1. Taxonomy (GTDB): domain Bacteria; phylum Bacteroidota; class Bacteroidia; order Bacteroidales; family Rikenellaceae; genus Alistipes. Next base: position 3,124 of record CAZHMX010000028.1, read on the forward strand.
GGAACTCCTCGCGCGCGAGAATCTGCGAGATGTGGACCTCCACGACAGGCGTCGGAACCGCCGCGACCGCATCGCGCAGGGCCACCGACGTATGGGTATAGCCCCCCGCGTTCAGCACCACGCCGTCGTAACCGTCGGCCCCGGCCTGCTGCACCGCGTCGATCAGGACCCCCTCGTGGTTGGACTGAAGGTAACCGAACGTCACGTCGGGATACGCCGCGGCAAGATCCGCCAGCAGTCCGTCGAAACGTCCCTCGCCGTAAATTTCGCGGTCGCGCACCCCCTGCAAGTTGAGGTTCGGACCGTTTAGGATCAATATTTTCATAAGTTCCGTTACTTTTTTATCTTCTTGTATATGAGTATTTTGCCAGACGGATTATTCCGCGGGGCCAATCTTCGGGACCGTTTTTTTTCCGGTTGCGCCTCCCGGGAGAGGCGTCTTCGGCCCTTGTCAGTCGCGCCTGAAGAGGTCGCGCGTATAGACCTTGTCGGCCACATCGTCCAGACTGGCGTCGTAGCGGTTGGCCACGATGGCGTCCGACTGCGCCTTAAAGGCCGCCAGATCGTTCACCACGCGGCTGCCGAAAAAGGTCGTGCCGTCGGCCAGCGTCGGCTCGTAGATGATCACCGCCGCCCCCTTGGCCTTGATGCGCTTCATCACCCCCTGGATCGACGACTGGCGGAAGTTGTCCGAATCGGCCTTCATCGTCAGCCGGTAGACCCCCACCGTCACCGCCCGTTCGCAACGCGGGTCATAGGCGTTTTGCCGCGAATAGTTGTAATAGCCGGTCTTCTCCAGAACCCGGTCGGCGATGAAATCCTTGCGCGTGCGGTTCGACTCCACGATGGCCGACATCATGTTCTGCGGCACGTCGGCATAGTTGGCCAGCAGCTGTTTGGTGTCCTTGGGCAGGCAGTAGCCGCCGTAACCGAACGAGGGATTGTTGTAGAAGGCCCCGATCCGCGGATCGAGACAGACGCCGTCGATGATCGCACGGGTATCCAGCCCCTTGATCTCCGCATAGGTGTCCAGCTCGTTGAAGTAGCTGACACGCAGGGCCAGATAGGTGTTGGCGAAGAGTTTCACCGCCTCGGCCTCCGTCAGCCCCATAAAAAGGGTCGGGATCTCCTCCTTGAGCGCTCCCTGACGCAGCAGTCCGGCAAAGGTGTGCGCCGCCTGCTCCAGCCGCCCGACGTCGGCCACGCGGCGAACGGCCTCGTCCTCCCCGTCGGACCGGTCCCCGTCTGTCCGCTTCGGATAGCCGACAATAATGCGGCTCGGATAGAGATTGTCGTAGAGCGCCTTCGATTCGCGCAGGAACTCGGGCGAAAAGAGCAGATTGAACTGCGGGACGCCCGCCCGCGCATATTTGAGGTAGAGCGAACGGCAATACCCCACCGGAATCGTCGACTTGATGACCATCACCGCCTCGGGATTGACCCCGAGCACGGTGTCGATCACCGCCTCGACGGCCGACGTGTCGAAGAAATTGCGCCGGCTGTCGTAATTGGTCGGCGCCGCGATCACCACGAAATCCGCCTCGCGGTAGGCCGCCCCGGCATCGAGCGTGGCGTGCAGGTCCAGCTCCTTTTCGGCCAAATAGCGCTCGATGTATTCGTCCTGAATCGGCGAACGCCGCGCGTTGATCGCCGCCACCTTTTCGGGCACGATATCGACGGCCTCGACGCGGTTGTGCTGCGCCAGAAGCGTCGCGATCGACAGCCCGACATAGCCCGTGCCTGCTACTGCAATTTTCATTGTGTCAAACCGTTAAAACATTGACCGTCAGATCACGGTCCGTCAGACCGCCGATGCGTCCGGCCTCTAAAGATAGAATTTTTTGTACCACTCGGCAAAGCGGCGCAACCCCTCGCGCAACGGAGTCGAAGGCCGGAAGCCGAAATCGCGTTCGAGTGCCGACGTATCGGCATAGGTCACCGGAACGTCCCCGGGCTGCATGGGCACCAGCTCCTTGTGCGCCTCGAAGTCATAATCGGCGGGCAACACCCCTGCACGCAGCAGCTCCTGTTGCAGGATATCGACAAAGTCCAGCAGATTCTCGGGCGAGCTGTTGCCGATATTATAGACGGCATACGGCGGCACGGGCAGCCCGTCCTCACCGGTGCGGCGTTCGGGCGCGCGGTGCATCACGCGCCGTACCCCCTCGACGATGTCGTCCACGTAGGTGAAGTCGCGCATACAGTTCCCGTAGTTGAAAATCCGGATCTTCTCGCCCCGCAACAGTTTGTCGGTGAAGCCGAAGTAGGCCATATCGGGACGTCCGGCGGGTCCGTAGACCGTAAAGAAGCGCAGTCCGGTCGACGGAATATCGTACAACTTGCTGTAGGCGTGCGCCATAAGCTCGTTGCTCTTCTTGGTCGCAGCGTAGAGACTGACGGGATTGTCGACCTTGTCGTCGGTCGAGTAAGGGACCTTTTTGTTCGACCCGTAGACCGAACTCGACGAGGCATAGACCAGATGGGCCACCCCTTCGCGTCCGCCGTCGTAACTGTGGCGGCAGGCCTCCAGAATGTTGTAAAACCCGATCACGTTGGACTCGATATAGGCATCGGGATGGGTGATGCTGTAGCGGACCCCCGCCTGCGCCGCCAGATTGACGACGATCTGCGGCCGGAACTCCTCAAACAGCCCGTCGACAAGTCCCCGGTCGGCGATATTGCCGCGCACGAAACGCCACCGCATACCGCTCTGCGCACCGACCTCCCGCCCGATCTCGGCCAGCCGGAACTCCTTGAGCCGCACATCATAATAGTCATTCATCGAGTCCACCCCGACGATTTCGACCTGCGGTTCGCTCCCGACAAGCCTCCGTACCAGATTGGAGCCGATAAATCCCGCGGCCCCCGTAACCAACACGCGCATAAAACAGCCGTTTATTTGGAGAGAATCTCCCAGAAAGTTCTAAAAATCAACCGAAGATCATAGACGAACGAATGGTTGGCGACATACTCCAGGTTGATCCGCAGCTTGTCCTGCATCACCACCTCGACGTAGAATTTGTCGGGATCCTCCGCCCGGGCCAACAGTTCGTTTTCGTTGCGATAAAGGATCGAGGCCATATCCGTAATCCCGGGCCGCACGTCCAGCACGTGCATCTGCTCGGGGGTGTAGAGGTCGACATAGCGCCGCACCTCGGGCCTCGGGCCGACTAAGCTCATATCGCCCGACAGCACATTGATCAGCTGCGGCAGCTCGTCCAGCTTGTACTTGCGGATGTAATAGCCCGAAGGCGTGATGCGCGGATCGCGCCCGCCGACGGTGATCAGCCCCGCGCGGTCCGACCCCACCCGCATCGACCGGAATTTGTAGAGCCAGAAATCGCGGTTGTGACGTCCCACACGCCGCTGGCGATAGAAGACCGGCCCCGGCGAATCGGCCTTGATCCAGACGGCCAGCAACAGAAAGAGGGGGCAAAGGACCAACAGCCCCATGGCTGCGGCCACCACATCGAACAGACGTTTCACGGCGAGAGCTATTCGGAGATGATCTCCTTGAAATTGCGAATCACCGCCTCCACATCCTCGTCCGTGAGCCGGGTGTGCATCGGCAGCGTGATCTCGTTGCAATACTGCCGATAGGCGTTCGGGAAGTTCCGGATATCGAAACCCAGGGCCTTGTAGGCGGTCATCATGGGCAGCGGCTTGAAGTGGACGTTGCAGGCGATGCCGCGCTCGGCCATCCGTTCGATCACCCGGTTGCGGAAGGCCTCGTCGCGGTCCTTTAGACGGACCATGTAGAGGTGGTGGTTCGAGCAGTGGTCCTTGCCTATATGTTTGAGCACATGCAATTTACCCCCCCCCTCAAAATTCTCGTCATAGCGGCTCGCAATCTGTTTCCGCCGTGCCAGCAGCCCGGGATAACGGCGCAGCTGCACCTGCCCTATGGCGGCCATGATGTCGGTCATATTGCACTTGTAGTTGGGGGCGATGATGTCGTACTCCCACTTGCCTAACGCGGTTTTGGCCAGCGCATCCTTGCTCTGCCCGTGCAGCGAGAGGAACTGGAACTGTTTGTAGAGCCATTCGTCGTCGATCCCCGGAATCGGCAGCCAGGTCAGCGCGCCGCCCTCGGCGGTGGTGAGGTTCTTGACCGCGTGGAACGAAAAGGCGGTGAAGTCGGCGATCTGTCCGGCCATCTTTCCGTGCCACTGCGAGCCGAAGGCGTGGGCCGAGTCGGCCAGGACGACAACGCGTCCGAAGATCTTCTGCAGCTCGCCCACAGGTCTGAAGAGCGACTTTTTACGCTCGACGGCCTCGAAGACGCGGTCGTAATCGCAACATACGCCGGCCAGATCGACGGGGATGACGACCTTCGTGCGCTCGGTGATGGCCTCGGCCATCTTGTCGTAATCCATCTCGAACGAATCGGGGGCCGTATCGACCAGCACCAGCCGTGCGCCGACATGACAGACGACACTGGCCGTCGCGGTGTAGGTGTAGGCCGGAACGATGACCTCATCCCCCGGTCCGACGCCCAAAACGCGGAGCGCCAGCTCCATCGAGGCGGTCGCCGAATTCAGACAGACGGCCCTGCGGGTATGACAATAGTCGGCGATCTGCCGTTCGAACTCTTTGGTACGCGGCCCGGTCGTGATCCACCCCGACAGGATGGCCTCTTTGGCCGCCTCGGCCTCGGCTTCCGTCATATCCGGCGGAGAAAACGGAACTTTTGACATCTTCATATATTCAGTTGTATCTTTTAATTAGTCGTATCTTTTGACATAAAACAGTTTCTTGTACAGGTTGCCCGGCACATTCATCAGCATCCAGAACGTCGCCCGCAGAGGCCCCATCCGTTCGGCCTCCCGGAAAAGCGGATAGTGCCACAGCATGCGCGCCCACAGACCCGGCGGGGTGATCGAGCCCTCCCGGCGGCGATAACGGCCCAAATTCTCCGGCAACAGATAGCAGTCCGCCTTCCGGATCACCTTGAGCCACAGGGCCGTGTCGTTGTTTTTCTTCACATCCCGAATCCGGACCGGACCGATCTTCGCGGCGTCGTACATCACCGTAAGACATCCCGGCCAGCAGCACGCATACATGCCGAGGCGGCCGACGCGCCTTTTGCCGCTGACACGGACACCCGTCTCCCGGCCGTTCCGGTCCACCTCCACATACTCGTGATAGGTAAACGCATAGCCGTTGGCCGCCATAAAGGCGATCTGAAGCTCCAGTTTCCGGGGCATCCACAGATCGTCGCTGTCCAGAAAGGCGATCCAGCGACCCTGCGCCCGGGCCAACGCCCGGTTTCGGGTGAGGGCCGCACCGCTGTTGTGCGCATTCACTTCGATCTTGATGCGCGGATCCCGCGCGGCATACCGTTCGGCAACGGCGACACTCTCGTCCGTCGAACAGTCGTCCTGTATGAGCAGTTCCCAGCGGGAATAGGTCTGTGCCAAAACCGACTCGATGGTTTCGGCGATAAACCGCCCGCAATTGTAATTCGGGGTAACGATGGATACCAATCCGCAATCGTTCATATCGTCAGTCTATTGAGGCAACCGGATCTCGCCGCCCGCGCGGAGCAGCCACTCGCCGGTAAAATAGTCGATCAGTCCGCCCAGCCGCGTAAAGGTCATTTCGCCGAACCGGATCTCGCCGCCGACGTTGTAGAGATCCACGCTGACACACGGGAAACCGGCCGCAAGCGTACGGCAGACGGCCAGCATACGTTCGTAATTCCGCGGCCGGGGGATGGCGGCGCCCCGGCGATACTCGCCGCTGAAACGCATCCACTCGGGGTGCGCCGTCCAGTCCTGGTCATAGAGCATCAGATCCGTTCCGGAGCGGTCTCTGTTGCTGCAAACCAGACAATAGCGCGGTTCGCCGTTGAAGCACCAGAACTTGTAGTCGATGATCGAGGTCGAATATTTCGCCGACTCCGCATCGTTGGCGATCAGCGCCTCGACGGTCAAAGCGGGTTTGATGCGCATGTAATGCTGTCCGCCCTCCAGTTCGCCGTAGGGATGTTCGAGCATCCGGGCGAAGTAGGCCCTGACCCGGCCGATGTCGTGCTGCGACTTGTCCCGGACGACAAGCACATCCCCCGAACCGTGTGTCGTTTTGATCACGAACCGCTCGGGCAGCCGGTCGAAATCGATCTCCTCGGCCCGTTCGTAACGGGCGTATTGCGGGATGAGGATCTCTTCGAGTCCGCAGTCGCGCACATATTGACGGACCGCATGCTTGTCGGTCAGCGGGGTCCAGCGCGAAGTGTCGGTCCGAAAACTGAGGTATTGGATCTTCTCGTTGAGATTCCGGGGGTTGGAGAGGTTCAGGAACCGGTGGAACCGCACGAAATAGCGAATGCGCACAAGCGTCTCGGGAAAGTGACGCCCCATCCACCGGGCCGTCCGTATCACCGGTCCGAAAAGCCGTCTCAAACGAGGATCATTATTGATATGCAGAGCCATAATGGAAACAACACATGCGCCGCGGCCGCCCCGTTTTGTCTAACCGTTGATCAAAGAGGTTATTCTCCCGAGGGCAACGTCGGGCATATAATTCCGGGCCTTCATCAGGCAATTTTTCTTCAAAGAGAGGATCATATCGGGATTCCGGGCGATTTCGGACAGCAATTCCGTCAGACCGGCCGGGTTTCCGAGTTCGAACCCGTATCCGGTCACCCCTTCGTCCACCACGTCGGCAAAATTCTGCCACCTCGAAGCGATGACGGGAACCCCGGCGCAATAGGCGTCGATAATCGTCCCGGGGACCCCTTCGATCCGATACAGCGTCGGGAACAACAGGGCGAAACTCTCCTTAATGACCGAGGTGCTTTTGTCGGAATCCACTGCTCCTTTATAGGAGACAAACGAACCGTACTTCTCGCAAACGGCGCGGAACTCCTCCCGGTAATCCTCCGCGACAGGCCCGTAGATGTCCAGCAAATAGACCGCCCGACCGTGCCGGGCGTTGATCCCGGCCAACACCTCGGCTGCAAAGGTGATCCCCTTCTGCCTCATGATCCGCGAGAAGACACACAGTCTGAAAGGGGCGGAACCTGCACACGGGAGTTCCTCCTCATTAAGCGGCACAAGATCCTTGAAATTGGGGACGACACTCACATTCAGCAGTCCCAGCCCGTTGAGTTTCCGTTTCATCCGCGCGGTTTCGACCCACACGCCGTTTAACCGTTTCAGCACGCGGGTCAGGAGCGGTCTGGAGGCCAGAAACTCGGGAAGCCGCCCCCCTATGACGGAATGGAACAACTTAACCCCCCGGGCACGGAACAGCACCGCCAACATCGGGATGACCCGCACGGCATGCGAGGCGGGAAGCATGATGACGCATTCGCTGTTGCGACACGCCTTCAGGATATTCCAGAACAATTTCAGGGGATTTTTGGTCCAGCCGCGCGTGTCGACCCGGTTGATCCGTTCGGCCGCATACACGCGTTCGAGCAATTTGGCATACTCGAGCGTCTTGATCGTTTGACCGTCGCGCAACGCTTTTCCGAATCCGAAAGATCCGATAAGGCTTATTTTATATCTCATCGCTTGCATAACGAATGTTGGAGAGGCCGTTTTCACAGCGTTTCGATCAAATCGGCGTAGGCCGCGACAAAACGCTCGCGGGTCAGGTGCTCCTCCACCCAGGACCGGTTGAAAGCGCCCATTTGCCGGCGCTCCTGCGGCGACCAGCGCGAGGAACGGATCAGGGCATCGGCCATGTCACCGACTCCGTGCGGGTCGAACAGCAGGCCGCCCTGCGGTTGGGTCAGGATCGACGGGTTGTCGCACACCCGGCTGCAGAGGACCGGCAAACCGCAGCTCATCGCCTCGCACAGCACGTTGGGAAACCCTTCGTAAATCGAGGGCAGGACAAAGATATCGGCCTCGCGGTAGCGCCGCACGATCTCCCGCTCGGCGTCGAAAAACTTCACCGTATCGCCCAGTTGCAGCTCCGCAGACAGGGCCTCGACCCGGTCCATATACGACCGGTCCTCATAACGGCCGTACCAGTGCACCGCGAACGGTTGCGCCGCCGCACGCGCCTTCGCCACCGCCTGCAGGAATGGCAACACGTTCTTCTGTTGCGTGATCCGGCCCACGCAGATATATCTCACGACCGAGTCCCCGCCGGCATCCCGCGCTTCGCCCGGCGAGAACCGCCCGGTGTCGACGAAATTGACGATCGTCCTGACCTTTGCCGCCAGCCGCGGAAAGCGTTCGGCGATAAAGCGCGCCTGCGAACGGGAGTTCGGGACGATATAATCGGCCAGACCGTACAGAGCGAAGACCAGCCGCGATTTGAGCGTCAGCCGCTGGGTCGTATTGCGCTCGCCGCCGATAAAACCCCACCGGCCGCCCAGAAGTTTGCATATTTCGGTCACCAGGACCGGTGTTTCGAGAAACGGGACGACCACATCGGGCTGCACGCGCGCGATATGCCGGCGGACGTTCCGGATCCGTTTCAGCGGTCCCGCGGCATCGGCGATCAAAGTGTGCCTGACCCCGGCCTCGTCCAGTTCGCGCGCATAGAAATCGTCGTCGTAATAATAGGCCACCTCGACCTCGTAGCCGCGACGTTTCAGCCCCGCGGCCAGCCCCGTCAGTTGCCGTTGCGCCCCGCCGCTGCCCAGCATATCGATCAAAAAGAGGATCTTTTTCATAGGGTGTTATCGGATAACGGTTTGTCGGGTCTGTCGGACCGTACGCAGATCGGTCGCGACACGGCGCGGCAGGGGCTGTTTGCGCGGCTGTCGGGACGGCAGATCCCGGCGGAGCACTTCTCGGCGAAACCTCTTTCGCGGCCTCAATTGCGCCAGCGAATAGCCCAAAGCCAGGGCCAGCGGGAAAAACAGGTCGCCGTAGGACATCGAAAAGAGACTTCGGGCCAAGAGAATAAACAGGCAGAAATAGGCCACCGGCTTAACCCCGCTTTTGGAGGGCAGTGCGAGGGCCGACCGGTAAAGGGCGACAAAATAGAAGGCGTAAATCGCCACACCGACCAAACCGCAGTCGACCATCAGCTCGAGCCAGTCGTTGTGGGCGAAGTTTCCGGCAATGACTACCGAGTAATCCGCGCCGGAACCGGAGAGCAAATCCAGAAACGAACTCTCGTTGAGGATGTAATCGTAGAGTTTCGCATATATCATATCGCGTCCCGACGTATAACCCTCCAGCGTCTCCAGGACGCGATACTGGAAATATTCGCTGGTTTCCAGCATATAGGCGATTCCGTAATATCCGCCGACGAAGAGCGCGGCGGTCAGCGACAGGATGATCTTCACGTCGCGGCCCGAACCCCGTTTGACCGTATCCCAGAGGAAATAGACCAGACAGCAGGCCCCGATCATTATGGCGCCGCGTTTCATAGCCATCACAATATAACCGAGGATGACCGCCAGCAAGACGAACTGGATCAATCTCCGGCGATAGAAAAAGAGGAGCAGCGGAATGACCGACAGGAACAGATAGCCGGAGTTGTTCGTAACCTCGTCCCGCTGGATTCCCTTCATCTCCTGGGCTTCGATCGCAGCCGCCATCTGGGTATAATACTGAACGACGCACAGCGCCAAAGCCATCACCGCCGCCACACAGAGCCACCGTTCCGTCACCGCTCCCTTTTTGGTGAAATAATAAAACGCATAGACCGGCAGGAAGGAGATCAGCGGATTTTTTATATAGGTCAGCGGCGTGGTGAACTCGCCGTCGCCTTTCATGATCGGCCCGTCGTAGAGGTAGACCGCGCCGTAAACGACGATCATCGCCAGGAAGAGATTGATCGCCGTAAAAAACAGCGGCAGCTTGTACTGATACAAGGTCTTGACGGCGCACACCGCCCCGATGACCATCGTCAGAGCCAGGATGATCCTGCCCATGGCGGAGCCCTCCTCGTAGAGCGAGCCCTGCAAATAGTACAAAACCAGCAGGCACAAGTACAGGTTGCAAACTTTCTTCGACGAAATCATCGCTTAACGGTTTTGTCGCATCGGCCGAATCCTTCGGATCTTCAATCTTCCGGCGTATTTCTGTCGGGCGATGATGAATTCATGCGGCTGTACGGGACCGGATGCGGCAAATGCAACAGTCCGCCGATCGTCCGGTCGGCCTCCACCGGCACGAATTCGCCGAACCCGGCAGCGGGGAAGAAGGTCATCTCGCCAAAGTAGACCCGGTCCTGCACCGAGTAGAGATCCACCCGGACAAACGGAATATCTTTCGCCAGCCTCTCGGCCAGTTCGACCATCAGCTCCCAATTGTCCGGCCGGTCGATTTTCCGGTCCGGGAGAGGGAGGCAGCACAACTCGCCGAAGGGCTGGAGCGTCCACGTCAGATCGTAATAATTGGCCCTGTGCCCGGTGAAGCGGTCCACATCCACCTTGCCGAATTTCACCTTGCCGTCAAAGCAAAACAGCTTGTAGTCCTTCAGGTCCTCGCCCGACGGATCCTCTAACAAAGCCTCCGCCAGCACACGGCGCCGCACGTTTTTATAGGGCCATTCGCGGTTATGGACATAAATTTCCTGCCCCATCGCCTCTTTCAGCCGCCGGATCACCCCGCGCCGGTCCAGGCTCTTTTTATCGCGGCAGATCACCACGCCGTTGCTGCCTCCGCCGTGCGAGGTCTTCAGCACGAAACGGTCGGGCAAGGTGTCGAAGTCGATCTCCTCGGGACGGTCCCACACACCGAGCGTCGGAATGACGTATCCGGAGCCGATCACCGACGACACATACTCCTTGACCGCCACTTTGTCGACCATCCGCGTATACTCCGGACGACGGTTGTGGAGTTTGAGCCATTGCAGTTTCTCGTTGAACGTCACCGGGTGGTCCAGGTCGGGCCACACCCCCAGGCAGACCCAATAACGCACCTTCAGATACAACCGGTCGGGCCACAGCCTCGCGGTCAGCATCATGAAGTACCGCACGAAGGTCCTGCGGTCCGTCAACCCCTTTTTCAGTTTTTTGATGATCTCCATAACATGCACACGGTCACCGGCTGCGGCCGTTTCCCCGGGCGATTTTCGCCGGTTGCTCCGGTCTCGTTTTCGGGTCCCGGATCCCGGCTATCTGTTCCCGTCCGTGTCGTGCCGGCGGTTTTGGAATTTGTCGATTCTCGCGTCGATGATTCGGCCGTTGCGGATAATCAGCGCGTTGTTCAGCGTCGCACAATGTTCGTCGCCCTCGATCAGGGCGTCGAGGTATTTGGCCACCTCGCGGCTCAGGCTCTCCGAGGTCGTCTTGAAGAAGATCGCGGGGGTGTGGTCCACCACATAGTGGCGTATCCCCTCCACCATATAGGTCGGATGCTCGATCGTCGTGGGCACCGAGGTCTCCACGGCGCCGTTGCGGTCGCACGAGATGTCGATGATCATGCCGCCGCGCTTCATCCGGCGCAGATCCTCCCGCCGGATGATGTGGTCCTTGCGGAGCGGATCCCACAGAATGGCATTCACCACCACGTCGTACGCGCCGATCTCCTCCCGGAAAAGCGACTCCGTACGGCGGTCGTAGACCATCACTTCGGCCCCCATGTAGTTCAGTGTCTTGATCGCCCCGCGGGCCGTGTTGCCGCGCCCGAGCACCGCCACCTTCGTGTTGTAGGGGAAGATGCCGTGACACATGTAGGCGTGCGCAATGGCGGCCTCGCCCGCAATTTCGTTGTTGCGCCAGAACGAGTGACGCCCCCCGTCGTACATATCCTCCCAGGCATAGGCGGTCAAACGGCCGCCGATGATCTTCTCCGTAATGTCGCGATTCTGCACGGCATGGATCCACCCGAAGACCGTCTGGTCGTGCAGCCGGCCGAGATACTCGGCATCGCCGACCTTGGGATCGCAGACGATCTCCATGGCCAGCACCTCATCGCGTCCGGCCACCCTGACCCCCGCCTGCCGATACTCCTCGTCCGAAATGCCGAGGGCCTCGCCGTAACCCGCTTCGACGCAGAGGCAATCTTTGTTTTTGATTCTGGCGATATCGGCGGGCAGAATCGCGCGCCGATACTCATGTTCTTTCCTGCTTATCGGAAAACCGACCCTCTTTTTCATCCTCGTACCGAATTCAAATGGATCATACGGCCGAAACAGGCATCCGTTGCGGGTAACAGATTGGAATCGAAACCGCTGCTGGGATAGAAAGTGATCTCGCCGAAATAGATGCGGCCGTCGACGTTGTAGAGGTCGATACGGGCGAAGGGCAACCCTTGGGAGAGTCTGTCGGCCATATCGAACATTCGCTCCATCATCGGGGGCTTGGGCAGGGTGAACCCCTCGGGAGCATCGATTCCGCGGCGATTGTAACGCAGCAGATTCCAGTCGCGGTCGAAGAAATAGAACTTCGTCTGTTTCGTCCCGCGCTCCAGACAGAGCATCACGCAATCGGCCTTGCCGCCGAAGCAGAAGAATTTGTAATCGACCAGGCCGCCCGCATCGGGACGCTCCCCGGCACCCGCACCGGGCGCGATATAGGCTTCGGCCAGCACGCGGCGGGGGACGTTTTTATAGGGCCACTCGCGGAACAGCAGATAGATATCCCGCTTCATCGCCCGCTTGAGGGATTTGACGGCCTGCCGACGGTCGAAGGTGCGCTTGTCCATGCAGATGACGACCCCTTTGGCACCGCCGCCGTGCGAGGTTTTTAACACGAAACGGTCGGGCAGCGCATCGAAATCGATCTCCTCGGGACGGTCCCACACGCCGAGCGTCGGGATAACATAATCGCGGCCGATAACCGAAGCGACGTACTCCTTGACCTCGATCTTGTCGACCATCCGGGTATATTCGGGCCGTCGGTTGTGGAGCTTGAGCCACTGCAGTTTTTCGTTGAACGTCCCGGGGTGCAGCAGATCGAGCGGATACCCCATCTTCACCCGAAACTGGAGCCGCAGATAGGTTTCGTCGGGAACCATCCTGCGCGCCAACTTCACGAAGGGCCACAGAAAGATCCACCACGGACCGCGTAACCATCCGCGAATCCGCTGAAAAGTATTCTTCATCTATTTATTGATTTGGGTAGTAGCGTTGTAAGTCTGGCCGGAGGTAAAAGGCGGGGTGATTCATCCGTTTTTCAACAGTTCGATAACCCGATCCCGATGCGCCTCGCATTCGATCAGATTAAGCAGGGCCCGTCTTTTGCGCGCCCCCAGAAACGCGGGGAGCAACCCTTTTTCGTAGGCGGCCTGCAAATAACGGTTCTCATACGGAGTAAAGCTCGTCCGATACCTTTGGCTCGTCTCGCGCATCCATCGTGTGTGGCTGTCGGTCAGGAGGGATCGGTCGGCGACGATGCGGTTCAGCGAGTCGATCCGCTCTTCGAATCTCCGGAGATCCTCTCCCTGAAGGGGCCGCACATCGGGCGTGTCGTTGCACTGGACGTAGGGAACCAATTCGAAATCAATCTCTTGCCCCAGCGACAGTTTCACCATGTAGCCCTCGTTCCATATCGAGTCGCGCTGCGTGGGGCTGTCGAAACAGAAGTTGCCCAGACCGTAAAATATCGGCTTCCCGCGATAGATCTCGTAACCGCTGAAACAGTGCTGGTGGTGGTTGATCACGGCATCGGCACCCAGATCGACAAAATAACGGTACAGATCCTGCATCCGCGGACTCGGCAGCGGATAGTGTTCATGGCCGCCGTGCACGATCACAATCACGAAATCGGCCTTCGCGCGGGCCTCGCGAATCGCATAATATTGCCGCACGGGATCCAGCGGATTGGCTCCGGCCGACTGCTCCCCGGCAATCGAGAATTCGTGCTCGCAACAATTGATCCAGGCGACCCGAGTTCCTTTAATATCCTTATACAAAGTGCGTTGCGCCTCCGCCAGATGGCAACCCGCACCCACGTGCTCCACCCCGTAATATTCCAGTGCCGCCAAGGTATCGGCCAGGCCGGCTTCGCCGTAATCGAGGATGTGGTTATTGGCCAGAGTCACCGCCCTGAATCCGGCCCGGGCCGTCATTTCGACCGCCTCGCGGGTGGTTTTCAGGTTGGGTCCGCATTTGGGTATGGGCCGCGCCGCATGCTCCACCACGGGGCACTCCAGATTGACCACACCGAAATCGACCGCCCCGACGAGGGGTTTCACCGCGTCGAAAACCGCATCACAGGCTCTTTTGCCAATCAATTCCGCGACCCGTCCCGCCGGACACCAGTCGCCCGCAACCAGAATCTCAACCATTTCGCTTTTTCACTTGGGTTGCCATAAAATAGGTCATAAGTCCCCGGATCCCCCATACCGTCATCACCGTATAAGCGGCTCCCCGGTACCCCCATCTGCGGGTCAGAAAGAGCGTCAGCGCGAAACCCGCCAGCGAGCATCCGACAATGATATGTTTCAGAAGCCGCTCTTTTCCGACGATCACCAGATAATTCGTTCCGTAGGTATTCATCAGAAACAGAAACACAGGCGTGATCGAGAATATTCGGATCACCGTTGCCGCCGGAGCGAAATCGGGAGCATAAAAGAGTTTGCAAAACAGATCCGCACCCAAGAAGAGGACAAGAGAGGCGACGATACTGATCACTCCGCTGATTCTCACATAGATAAAGTGCTTCTCCCGATGCCGCGCCAAAAAGGGGAAAAACGTCCTCGAAAGCACCTGCGTCAATTGGTCGACAAGATCCAAAAAGCGCTTGCCGCCCGAATAGAGTCCCGTGGCCGCCTTGCCGCAGCACGTCTCCAGATAGACGGTCGTGAAATTCGTATACAGGTTCGGCAAAAACAGGCAGACGAACATATCGGTACTCTGCCGGAGCCGGCCGTACATGGCCCGCAGACCGGGTACGAGGACCCGGACCCGGAACTTCCGGAGGATGATCCACTGGGCGGCGATGCCGCTGACCAGATAGCCGCAGGCGACCAGCAGGGGCTGATAGATATAGTCGGACTGCCGGCGGATGACGACGAAGACCAATACGGTGAAGAGCGTCTTCGAAAGCACGTTGAAGATCGTGATGTACTTCATCTGCTCGAAGGCCTGAAAGAGCCAGTCGGGAAACAGGATATGTCCCGGAATGTAGGCGAAGGTCAACAGCAGCAGCAACCGGTAATCGCGCAGCGCCGGAATCCAGACCGTCGACAGATACAAACCGCCGAAGCACAACATCATCAGCAAAGCCTTGGAAAAGAGCACCTCGCTGAAGATGCGCGACACCACGTCGAGCCGTTCGCGGTTCTGCGCCACGTCACGCGTGGCCGTATAGTTGAATCCCCAGTCCGTGACGGTCTCCACAAAGACCATAATGGCCGAGGCGAACGCCAGCTCCCCGAATTTCTCAACCCCCACGACCGCCGTCAGATAGGGCAGCGTGACGAGCGGAAAGAGATACCCCACCGCCTTGAGCACCGAGAGCGCCAGGAAATTACCGGCCAGCACCCGGGCGTTTTCGTTGTGCACCAACTCTTTTATTCGTCGGGAATCCATCATCGCGTAACCACTGTGCACCTATCGGCGGGCGTACATCGCTTCGTAATACTTTTCGTAGTCGCCCGAGGTGATGTTGTCCAGCCAGGGCTGGTTGTCCAGATACCAGCGGACGGTCTTCTCGATACCCTCCTCGAATTGCAGGCTCGGCTCCCAGCCCAACTCCCGCTGCAACTTCGTCGAGTCGATGGCATAACGCAGGTCGTGGCCCGCGCGGTCGGTCACATAGGTGATCAGACCCAGATCCTCGCCCTCCGCGCGGCCCAGCAGGCGGTCGACCGTACGGATCACCACCCGGATCAGGTCGATGTTCTTCCACTCGTTGAAACCGCCGATGTTGTAGGTCTCGGCCACCCGGCCCCGATGGAATATCAGGTCGATCGCACGGGCGTGGTCCTCGACATAGAGCCAGTCGCGGACGTTCTCGCCCCGGCCGTAGACGGGCAGGGGCTTACGGTGGCGTATATTATTGATAAACAACGGGATCAATTTCTCCGGAAATTGATACGGACCGTAGTTGTTCGAGCAGTTGGTCACCACGGTCGGCATTCCGTAGGTATCGTGGAATGCGCGCACGAAGTGGTCGCTCGAGGCCTTCGACGCTGAATAGGGGCTGTGGGGCTGGTATTTTGTATCTTCACGGAAAAAGTCCTCGCCGTAGGCCCCATGGTGCTCCGACGAAGAGGCCGTCGTGGCGAAGGGCGGCTCGACACCCTCGGGACGGGTCAGCTCCAGCGCGCCGTAGACCTCGTCGGTGGAGATGTGGTAGAATAGCTTGCCCTCGTATCTTTCGGGACGGGCCTCCCACGCAAGACGTGCCGCCTGGAGCAGCGACAAGGTGCCCAGCACGTTGGTGCGCGCAAAGGTAAAGGGATCCTTGATC
>CAZHMX010000029.1:0-19305 GCA_964533725.1 uncultured Alistipes sp.
TAACGCGCTTCCTACTTCTGCCACAAATACAGGAACTTATACAGCCCCTTATTACTCTGTAGGCTCGAAAAGTATGGTTGATGCCCTGCCGGTCCGCTGCAAGAAAAGATAAAGATTAAAGGACCCCAGGGATGCCGCTCTTCGTATTCCTGGCACGCAATGTACGGACGCCCGAAAACACGTATGCTCCTGGCACATGGGAGAGGGCAGTCGCGATATGCCGCGACTGCCCTCTCCCTTATATATCCGGACGGCAGACGCCGCGCCCGCTCCGCGAGACCGCAGCCCTCAAGACGCCCCGGGCAGATCTACCCGGGAGGTGGCGATGGCCGGCCCCCCTGGCGCAGTTCGCGTCCGGCCGTTTGGAGCGTTTTTCAGGTTTTACCTATTTGCATTTCGGATCTGTTTCAGGACCTTCGCCCGTACTTGCTCAAATGAGAGCGGAGTAAAAACATCCAGTTGTGTCGGGCATAGATACCGGAGTCGGCAGGTCTTCCGACTCTCTTCCGCGCCGAAGCCTTCCCGATCCGCGCGAGGGGATCAGTAGCCGGATTTTCGGTGCGCCCTGAAGATTCACAGCAGCGGTACTGTTCGGGATTTCCACCCGATTCCCTTTTCATTCCGTCGCCCGGACGGCCCGACGGAAACCGTATCCGACGTAAATATAGCGAATATCTCCGAACCCTGTTCCAATTGTTAGAATATATCCTTAATTTTAATTATATCATCTATTTTGTAGCTGGCTGCCGAATCGTTATGATTCATCCGTTCCACTACGTTTTGTCTGTATTCTTTATGCAATTTATGACTTTTAGCCTTGTAGCATTTCTTTACACCATACTCTATAGCATAGAAAATCATCGAACTGGTTACCGACAAGGCACATACAAAGAAGAGGATTGAGCAAAGCCATCCGACAGAATACACAAGACAGCACAGACATTCATCGTTCACATCGAGCCGTGCAATATAGACCACACCGATGTAACTAATAACCAAACATATAATATTTTGATTGATATACAACTTATCCAAAATCTTTATCTCTCCATTAGCCATATTTTTCACTTTTTAATTTCTCCCGCCATGCCGAGACACAGCGGGAGAGATTGTACAATCGGGGCTATTTCGTCGGGTCTATAGGTGTGTCGTTCATATCCCCGGCATCGACATCGAAGTTCTTGCTTTCTTGCCCCATTTCAGCGTTGTCCACATCCAGGTTGAAACTGTTATCTGTATCCCCGCCATTTAATCGGATATTAACGGTCGTCAATACATTGCGCTTAAATGTTACCGTCAGAGGGTCTAATTCCTGTATTACGCCATTACCACGAGTCCATGTCATACCAATCGTAAAATCTTCAGAATATTCTTGCCCCTTCATTGCTGCTTCCCAGCAGCCATAAACATTGTCATAGGTAAATAACAACTCATCACAAGTCGTGTCAGAGGTTACAGATTTAGACATGTATTGAGCCTCAATATTATTTTTCTTGTCTTTTCCGACGAACTTAAACGTACCGTCAGTTACGCCGGTTATAACGAATTTCACCCCAAACACACAACGCTTCATACTGATATTTACAACACCACCCTTTTGGGGAATATAATCAGTCGTTTCTCCATAATAACGGTCAGCTGAAAAATAGTGAATGCAATCGTCTTTCCTAACATAATCAGAAGAACACTTGCTATCATGTCCCCAGCCTTGTCCCAAACCTGTCAAATGGTAACCGGTTCCCAGCACAAATTTATTCTCCACACAGGTAGGAGCAGTAGAACTTTCGTACCAATCATCATAGCTGTATTTATAGGTGTCCTCCCTAAAGCCCTGCGTGGATTTCCAGAATGGCATGCCGTACCCTTTAGGGTCGCGGGTGGAGATGCTGCTGCCGGCGTTGGCCCTACCATAATATATTTTGCTTTTCCCGTCTTTAACTAAAGAACAAACGAATTTGTATTTATAACCTGTTAGCAATGAAACGGTCATATCAGCTACATTGTCGAACAGACCATATCCGTAAACATCATTTATCTTTCCATCTTTTTCTTTGTCATAATAAATGTTAATTCCATACAGGTCCTTCGATTCTGTTTCCACTCCTGCAGCTCGGCTTATCGACAGCGGATCTTCCTTGATTGTTACATCTCCTTTTACTGCGAAAGAGACGGTTACCATTTCAGGCTGGTCCGACGGCCGGTCGGGAGTTTGCGGCTCGTTTGTTCCTGCATCTTTGCTGCAACTAACAGCAAAGGCCGCCAATGCAAATAAAAATAGTTTTTTCATGGTAAAAAATCATATAAGTTAATATTCAAAAAAGTACCGCTTCTAAAATATCATTGACAGATAGGTCTTTGAATGATTTATTTTCAGGCAAATAACAGTTGAAAGGTTCATTCTTTACCGAATAATTTTCATCGCAAAGAAGAACCGTTACTTCGTTTTCTGCCTCTTTTGCCATCATAGGTTGAATAATCACATAGAACCGTTGCGCTCGATTCTTCCGCTTTTCAATGATTGCATTGCGACCTGGCAAATGAGGATTGTAATCTGCAATATTACAGATTACAAACTCCGTTGGTAGTTTGTAGCACATAGCTTAATAGTATTATGTACCGTATCAACTCCGCTGCGGTGGGTTTTTAATAAAGAAAGTGTGGAGTTGTTCGTTTATCTATCGAGAGGCATTTGGCGTGGCCCGAGAACAAATAAACAATACCCCACACTTGGTAGATATATCGGGAATGGATATAATCTACACAAGTAGAGTGTCTGTACTGCTTATCCTTGTTCTCTAAAATCGCCAAATTTTCTCGATAAGGATTAGCGAAACACTTTCACTAAACTATATGTCGCCACCCAATTCGGATAGCACCACAAAGTTAGAAAATATTTCTCAATACGCAACACTCGCGGGGTATTGTAGTTGCAAAGTTCTCGAAAAAAAAGTTTCTATGCAAGATCCCTGCTTATGGATTTGCAACTTTGTTATTCGTAAATTATGCGTTTTTTCTCACAGAGAAAACCGGTGCGCAAAGAACCCTTTGACGTGTTGCGCTGATTTATTGCAACCGGAGTCGCTCTACGGACAGCCAAGACACACTATTTCGCATATTTCGGCCGTTTTTTGGCGGGGAACGCGAATATTTTTGTTACTTTTGTCGGAAATGTCGACCGAACGTGCATTTTGAAACCTACAAAGGACGCGGGATCGTTCTGCATACGATCAAATACGGTGAGAAGGCGTTGATCGTCTCGCTGCTCACCGATGTGGCCGGACGGCAGAGCTATATAGTGCAGGGGGTGCGGTCCGGGCGCGGGTCGCGGGCCGGGCTCTTTCAGCCGCTCTTCCCCCTGCAATTCGAGGGTATGGCCTCCAGCAGGTCGGACCTCCACCGTTTCCGCGAAGTGCAGACCGCGCAGCCCCTGCGGTCGATCCCCTTCGACGTGCGCAAATCGACCATCGGGCTCTTTATGGCCGAGGTGCTCTACCGGCTGGTCCGTGAGGCCGAACCCAACCCCGCGCTCTTCGACTTCGCCTGGGCCTCGGTAGCGGCACTCGACCAGTTGCAGGAGGGTGTGGCCAACTTCCACCTTTGGTTTCTGGCCCATTTGAGCCGGCTGCTGGGCTTCAGCCCGGGAAACAGCTACACGAAAGGCGACCGGTTCGACCTGCGCGAAGGGCTGTTTACCCCGTTTCCGACGGTGGCCGGGATGGAGTTTTCGGCCGAAAATGCGCGGCTGCTGAACGATTTCCTGCAGTGCGACGTGCGCTGTCTGGGCGAGATCGGGATGAACCGCACGGAACGCGTCGGGTTCCTTCAGGCGCTGCTGGCCTATTATGCCTACCACCTCGACGCCATCCGCGCCGTGCAGTCCGTTCAGATTTTACAGGAGGTATTCTAATGAAAAACAAGATATTAACCGTCATCCTCGCAGTCGCAGTCCTGGCAACGGCCGCAGCGCAGGACCATCGCGCGGGGATGTTGCCCGAATTTTTGCGGCCCGAAGCCTCCAACTTTTGGCTGCGGGGGCGCTTCTTCGACCTGCACAATGGTTATGATACGCCCTTGTGGCGAATCTCCGAGCGGGGGATGCCGGTGCAGTGGGTGCCCTCGCCGTGGGCGGTCGAGCCGTGGCGGCCGGGGAGCCGGTCGATAGGCGAGTTCCTGCCCGTCAACCGGATCGGGGTGCAGGGGACGATGGACTGGATCAGGCGACAGCAGCAGCGGAGTGTCATCGTGCAGCCGGCCGTAAACGGAGAACGGCGCGTGGATTTCCGCCCGAACGGCAGGCAGGGGTCGTCGTTCAGCATCTCGGTCCGCTCCTACTGACGGCGGGGTTCGAGGCAAAAGAGAACACGGAGGGACAAATGGTCAAAAAAGTTCATATCTTTGCAAACCGGCCGGCCGGCAGAGTGTCACGGCAAGCGACGACGGCAAGACGGGCGAGGCAAAGACCCGAAAAACGACTTATTATGAAGAAATCAATCATTCTCGCATGGGTGGTGATCGCAAGCGCAGGCCTTGCCTGGGCGCAGCCGGCCAAAGAGATCGTCAAGCAGAGAAAAGAGACGGCCGCGCTGTCGCGGATCGAACGCCACGAGAGAATCGTCAAGGCGGCCCACAAGGAGGCCCGGAGCTATGCAAAGGCGGATTGGGTGGTCTTTCCGGGGCAGCTGCCGCTGGAGAAGCAGATGGAACGGGCCTTCGCCATGCGGTACGAACTGGACCGGCGGCTCTTTCCGCGGTATGTGCTGGGCGAGGCGATCTCCACGGGCGAGACGTACGAGGCTGCGACCGCCGACGCCATCGAGTGGGCCAAGTTGAACATGGCCGAACAGATCCAGACCGAGATCGGTCTTTTGATCGAACGCGGGCTGGCGGAGCGGCTGCTGACCACCGACGAGGCGGCAGCGATCAGCGAGGTGGTGATGGCCGACCGGGAGGTGATCGCCGTAAGTATCGGGCGTGTGATTCCAGTCGTGACGTGCCGGCGCGGCAAAGCCAGCCCCAACAACGAGGTCTGCATCTGCATCGCCTACGGCTCGGAGATGGCGATCGAGGGAGCCGGAAAGGCACTCCGCAGGGAGCTTGACCGGAAAGGCGCAACGCTCTACGAACAACTGACCCGCATCACCAAAATCCCGTAACAAATACCCGGACCGGGGAGCGCCGCGCGGCAAGGGGCGGAGTCCTATCCCGCCCCGACGAGCGCAGCCGCATCTTGATACTCCGGTTGGATACGACTGTCCTCCTTGGGCTGGTGATCCAGCCCAGCCGGACGGGCGAACCCGAACAATCTATTCTCTCCGCGGAGCTACACGGCAAGGGCACCGGGGGATCTTTGATCTCCCGGTGCCCTTGCCGTGTAGCTCCACCGCGACTCGAACGCGAATCTGAAGTTTAGGAAACTTCCGTTCTATCCCTTGAACTATAGAGCCTCGATTCGATGTGCAAATTTAGTAAAAAAACGCTTCACCGCCAAACGTCTCAACGATTCTGGAAGAAAAGCGGAATGTTGGCGATAAAAATATCCGGCGCCGAGAGCCGGTCGCGACGCGCCATCAGCTCCGAAAGTTTGATGTAACCGATCAGATAGTTCGACTCCTCGCTGACATACTGCTCGGTGACCCGGTCGAAATTCAGGATGTGCATCACGTTGCTCTCGCTGTAACGCACGTAGATCTTCAACTCGATATCGGTCGTATACTCCGGACGGTTGAGATAGCTCTGCTTCTTGTATTCGTAACGATAGTTGTGGCCGCGGGCCATGATGTCGCTCAAGATCGACGAAGCGGTGGGCAGGCTGCCGGCACCCTTGCCGAACATGAACTGACGGTCGTAACACTCGCCGCGGATCACCACGCCGTTGTACTCGTCGTCGACGCTGTAGATATATTTGTCGGGCGTAACGAACTCGGGCATCACGAACATCGTAAAGCGGTCCTCGGAGACCTTGACCACCTGCGCCACCAACTTGATCTTGACCCCCTTTTCGCGGGCGTAACAGATATCCGACTCATGGATATGGGTGATGCCGTAGGTGAAGATCTCGTCGGGATGGACGTAGACGCCCAGCGCGTGCACGGTGATGATCACCAGCTTAAAGAGCGAATCATACCCCTCGATATCGAACGACGGATCGGACTCGGCGAGACCCAGCGCCTGGGCCTGACGCAGGGCGTCGGCGTAATTCTCGTGGTGATCGAAGACGCGCGAGAGGATATAGTTCGACGAACCGTTCAGAATGCCCTTGACCTCCAGCAGCAGGTCGTTGTCGTAATACTCCTCGAGGTTGCGGATGACGGGGATCGAACCGCACGACGAGGCGTCGTAGAGCAGGGCCACATCATACCGGAGCTGCAACTCGATCAACTCGGGCAGGTGGCAGGCCAGCATCGCCTTGCTGCCCGACACGACGGGTTTGCGACGCATCAGGGCCTTCCTGACTATATGATAGGCGGCCTCGGCATCGTTGATCACCTCGACGATCAGGTCGATCGAGTCGTCCTCGAGGATATCATCGGGATTGTCGGTGAACCATTGGGGGTCGCATCCGCGATCCTTGTCGAGCGAACGGACACAGATGCGGGCGATCTCGGCGTGGGCGTTGCGGGCCTTGCCGATCACCTCGAAGATACCGCGGCCGACAACGCCGAAGCCGAAGAGTCCGATGCGGATATTGCCTTGTCGGGTCATAAATCGTAGTGAATGAAAGGTTTAACAAGTCGGTCCAACGCCTCATACTCGACCAGAAAGCCGTCGTGACCGAAGGGCGAATCGATCTGGGCATAACGGGCGGCGGGTATGCGCGAAGCCAGAAGGCGCATTTCGGCGGGCGTGAAGATCACATCGGTAGTGATTCCCACCACCAGGGTTGGGGCGGTGATCCGTCCCAGGGCGGCCTCCACACCGCCGCGGCCGCGACCCACATCGTGGGTGTCGAACGTATCGAGAATCGTCACATAGGAATAGGCGTCGAAGCGGCGCACGAGTTTCTGCCCCTGATAGCGCTGGTAGGTCACGGCCCGATGCAACGGCGCATCGGGGTCGGTATCCTGTTGCGTGCGGTTGTAACCCTCGGGACCGCGATAGGTCAGCAGACCGATGGCCCGGGCGGCCGCCAATCCGTCGGCGGCAGCATCGGCACGGGGTTCACCGTAGGTTTTGTCGGCACGGATCGCCATCCGCTGCGTCTCGTCGATGGCGATCGACCACGGCGAAGCCTTGGCGTCGGTAGCGATCAGGACCAGGCGTCCGACCTCCCCTGGATAGCCGACCGCCCATTCGACAGCCTGAAAACCGCCCACCGAGCTGCCGACAAGCGCCTTGAGCCGGCGAATGCCGAGGTGCGCGGCCAGAATACGGTGAACCTCCACCACGTCACGCAGGGTCAGCTGCGGGAATTTGTCGTAGTAGGGTTCGCCCGTCGCAGGATCGGTCGACAGCGGACCGGTCGTACCGTAACACGAACCGAGGATATTGGCACAGACGATAAAATGTTCGGCCGGATCCAGAAACCGACCCTCCTCCACCGTATGCGGCCACCAGTCCGAGACGTCGGAGTTGGCCGTCAGCGCATGACAGACCCAGACGGCGTTGTCGCGGCGCCCGTTCAGCCGCCCCCACGTGTGATAGGCGATCCGAAGCCCGGGCAAGCGCACGCCTGACTCCAGCACGAAGGGATGAGGATAAAGAAGGCTCTCCATGGGGTTACAAAGGTCTTGGCGCGCCGAAGAGCAGCCAGGCGGCCTCCTCCTCGAAATTAGGGGTCAGACGACCCGTTCCATAAGCCGCGCGGATCTCGTCCAGGGTCCAGAAACGACCGCCGTCCAGTTCGTCGCTCGGACAGACCGCGCCGTCGTAGGTCGTGCGGTAGACCGTCACGAACTCCACTTCGCGCTGCGAATCGTAACGGTAGCGATGGACGAATTCGGGCGTGAAACCCTCAACGCCCAACTCTTCGCCCGCCTCGCGCCGCAGGGCATCCTCCGTCTCCTCGCCGTAGGCCACATGGCCGCCGACCGCCGTATCCCAGCGCCCGGGCTGGATATCCTTCCACATCGGACGGCGCTGCAAATAGAGCTCGCCGCGCGAATTGAACAGGTGGAGATGGACCACGGGATGGGGAATCCGGCTGCCGTTATGGCACTCGCCGCGTGTGGCGCAGCCCACCGTACGACCCGCGTCGTCGACCACGGGAAAGAGTTCTTTGGCGTTATCGTGCGGCATTTCTGTTGCTGTTTCAGTTCCGGTTTTGTTGGCGCTGTTCCTCCTTGCTGCGCACCCACTCGATGGCGAAGGGGGTCAGTATATCGTCGCGGTCGCTCCAGCGCGCCTCCCCGACGAGCCGTTCGCGCTGGCGGTCGATCTCGGTGCGAATCGGGAACGAGGGCTGCGGAATCCCTTCGCGCTCCTGCCGCAGCGAGGGGCGGATCGTACGGCCCCGGACGATCGAGTCGCGGGCGGGACGCCGTTTGGCCTCCCAGGTGAAATTCTGCAGGAAATGTTCCTGGTCTTCGGGCATCTTCTCCATCGGGATCATGCTGAAGACGGGGTTGCTGCGGTAGGTGATCCCCACCACGGCCTTGTCCTCGATGTAGAACGACGCGTCGCCGCTCTCCATGGTCATCATATCGGCCACGCGGGTCTTGTCGTCGTCCTGCAGATAGTAATAGGTCTGCACGTTGCCGTTCACGTCGTTGCGGTAGATCTCGTTGTTGCGGAACCAGGCGGTCATCTCCTTGCCGGCCACCTGGTTATAATAGGCGGTGTCGATCTGCGAGACCATGATGGGACGGCCGACGAACTCGCCGCGCACCAGTTTCTGATTGGCCGTGTAGAGGTCCATCACCTCGGAGGTGATCTGGTTGTTTTCGTTCCACAGCACGGGGTCGATGTAGAGGTGCAGCGTGGAGTCCCGGCCGATGACGACCATCGAGTCGCAAACCGACTGGAAATCCGTACGATAAACCTTCACATGGCGCCAGCCGCGGGCAAAGCGCTGAATGGAATCCTGCGCCAGGGTGTCGGGCGAGGCACCGCCCGATTCGCCGCCCAGAGAATCCGGCCCGCCCGCAAGCGAATCGGGCGGCTGCGGGATCGAATCCGCCGTCTTGCGGCCGGACAGCAGCGAATCGAGGCGCGACAGCTCCGACGAATCGGGCAGCGCCTTGCCGCGGCGGAGGGCCTTGTCGCGCCGTTTTTGCAATATACGCTCGACCTTCACGCGCCGTTGGGCCATGCGGGCCGAGTCGCGCGCCTTCTCTTTCAGCAGGAATGCCGTTTGGCGGGCCTGACGGTTGACGGCAATGACGGCCAGCCGTCTTTTGCGCTCCTCCATCTTCTGTTTCTGCTCGGCGGCACGGGCCTCGCGGGCAGCGGCACGCAACGAGTCGCGCGGAGAGAGTCGCTTCAGCGAATCGGTCCCCGCCGCACCTTCGGCCGGCACCTCCTCCGCATCGGGACGCAACAACTCCCTTTTTCCCTCTTTCGCCTCCTTGACCCGGTCCGGCGAATCCCCCGCTTCCGAAGGCTCACCGGCGGACTCATCCTCTGCCGAAGGCTCTTCCTCCGAAGGCTCCTCCTCCGGGTCTCCGTCCCGGTTCGGCGTCTCCTCGCCGGCCCCTTTTTGATCGCTCAGCTTCGAAAACTTGCTCTGGCCCAATTCCAGACCGCCGGCGGGGCCCTTCACGCGGTTCATCGCCCCCGCAACCGAGGCGCTCGCCCCGTCGTCGGCCGATGCCGCAGCGGCACGTGCAGCATCCTCGGCGGCCTGACGCGTCGGATCGACGGTGTAAAAATAGAAGGTATCGGCCGCCACGAAGAGCGAGTCGGGCTGCTGCTCGGTGTCGTAACCGATCATGATGGGATTGCGGGTCAGCAGGGCCTGCTGCGACTCCTCGCGGTAGGTTCCGTAATCGCCCAGCGCCAGTGTCTTGTGCTCCGTGTCGTCGATCTGGATATGGCGGCGCAGGACAACCAGGCCCTCTCCGCGGCGATAGTCGATGCTGTCGCTCCAGACCTCGCGCGTGGGAGTCAGCACATAGCCGTTTCGGGTGACCACATAGCGGTCGTCCTCGCGGAAATATTCGCCGCGGTCGGCATACAGATAGTCGTTGTCCTTGTTCCAGATGTGGGTGTTTTCGAAGAACTCGGCGTGGTCGGTCTCGGTATTGTAACGCACCGAATCGCCGCGCAAGGCGTAGTTTTCGTTGCGCATCTCGACATCCACAACCCCTACGAAATCGTGCGTGTCGGTATAATAATAGCCGCGCTCGGACTCCACCAGATTGTCGCGGTTGATCATCACGCCGCCCATCGCATAGGAGCCGACATTCCGCTCGGTATCGAACGAAAACCGCCGCGTATAGAGCGTGGCGTCGCCGTCGACCACCTTCACCAGCGGCGAAAAGACCTCGGCCCGGTTCTCCAGACCGTCATATTCGGCCTCGTCGCCATATATATAAGTGGTGTTGCGGTTGATCAGGACATTGCCGAAACATTTGACGTGATAGTTGTCGTAACGGATGGCGCTGTCGGCCGCGATGACCACCCCGTTGTGATAGGCCAGAAAGTCGCCCACCATCCACGTGACGGTCGAGTCGCCCAGACGCACCAACTTCGAGCGTACGGCCCGCATAAAGATCTCCTCGCGTTCGCCCGTCTTCTCCTGCACCGCCGGCGAAGAGGCCGTACCGCCCCGCACGAGCGATATGCCCGCCACAAAAAGGATCAGCGCCGAGACGATCCAGCGCAAACGGAGGGTGGATCTTCGCATGGCCCGCTATTTGACCCAGTTTTTGTTCTCGAACTCGCCGCCACGGAATTCGGGGGCGATCCAAACGTACATCGCGTCGATCTTGCTGTCGAGCCACTCGTTGAAGTAGCGCTCCTGCTTGCGGTTGAGCGCCAGCTGCTCCAGCTTGTCGAAGTCGGCATCCAGGGTCGCCTTGTGGGCGGGGATGATCTCCAGCAGTTTGACGATCTTGCTCAACTGGTTGCCCATCAGGTCGGTGGTCGGGAAGGCCTGCGAGATCTCGCCGGGCTTGAGCACGCTGAAGGCGGCATAGTCGGCGTAACCCTTGTGCATGCCGTCGTTGGCGAAATCCTCGCGCAGGAACTTGGTCTGCGTATAGTGCACGTCGCCCATATCCGAGCGCTCCAGAAGGTCGTGGTTCGAAACCAGACCGCCGTTCATCTTCGAGAGCTTGTCGTCCGAGAAGAGCAGCGCGGCACGCTCGAAGGTGATCGAATCCTGGCGGATCTTCTCCGCCAGACTGTCCAGCATCCGCGTCGGCTCGTCCAGCTCCTCGGGGGTGTAGACCGGACGCAACAGGATGTGGCGGCTGTGGTAGAGCTTGCCCTTGACGTCGATCAGCTGGATGATGTGCAGACCGGCCTGCGTCTCGACCACCTCGGAGATCTGTCCGGGTTTCAGCTCGGCCAGGGCGTCGGCATAGGGCTGGAAGAAGGCGTTGAGCGTGTTGGGCTCGATCTCGCCGCCCATCATCGCACTGCCGTCGACCGAATAGATGCGGGCCAGCATCTCGAAACTCGTCTGTCCCGTGATGGCCCGCTCGCGCAGCTCGATCAGGCGTTCGCGCGCACGGCGTTTGGCATCGACGATCGATTTGGGGAAGCGGGTGATCTGCGCATAGACATACTGGTCGGGGATAATCGGCAGGCTGTCCTTGTCGATCTTGCGGTAGAAGGTCTCGACCTCGCCCGGGGCGATCGTCACCTTGCCGATCACCTCGTTGTGCATCGCCTGTGCCGTGGCCTGCTCCTCGTAACGCTGGCGCAACATATCACGGATGTTGAAGACCGGCATGTGGTAGTGCGCCTCGAGCTGGGCCACCGAACCCACCTGGTCGGCCATCATCTGCACCTCCTCCTCGACCCGCGGGCGGATGAAGCCCAGGTTGACCGACACCGAGTCGATCTGTCCCTGGTTAAAGAGCAACTTCTGCATCAGCAGGTTTTCCAGCGCCTCGTTCATCGGGTCGCGATCGGAGGTGTAACCGGCGGCACGGCGCTGTTCGACCAACTGGTCGGCCATCAGAGCCACGTCGGAGTAGAGGATCGACGAGCCGCCCACGATGGCGACCACCTTGTCGAGCATAACCTGTTGTTGGGCTGCGGCGCCGCCGGCACAAAGGATCGCGGCAGCAAAGAGAATCCATTTTTTCAGCATGGTGTTCATCGGATTATTCATCGTAAAGTCGTCGTGCGCGACCGTCGGCCAAAGCCTGACGATAGAGCGTGTCTTCGTGCGCACGGATAATTTCGTTCTGACGCTGGTTGAAGAGGATGCGGCGGATCATCGGCCGCACGCACTCGAGGGGTTCGGCATCGCCCGCGCGACGGACGGCCGTAATCTGGAAGAAGTAGCCGTAGTTGCGGTCCGAGAGCTGCTGCACCGAACTCGACGCCAGCAGCTTCGAGTGGTCGCCCGTGGCCGCCACGGGCAGATAGAGCAGGAAGTCCCGCAGGTCGACCCACGAACCGAACTCCTTGAACATAAAGTCGTTCTTGGTGCAGAGATCCGTCAGATCCTTCTTGCGCTCGGCATTGACGGCCCCCATGAGCGTCTTGAGCCGCTGGGCCTGACGGTAGCGGGCGTCGTAACGCAAAAGGCGGCCTTTGACAATCGTGCGGTCCAGTTTGAAATCGCCCAGATGGGCGTTGTAATACTGTTGCAGCTCGTCCTCGGCGAAGACCGTGTCGATGTGGTTGTCGACGTAGTGGCGGTCCAGTTTGCGGATCAAAAGCGACTGGCGGTACTCCTCGACCATCGCCTCGATATCGCCTTCGGAAGTCGAGAACAGCTCCTCGGCCTCGAGCAGCTTCAGCTGTTTCTTGATCCACTTCTCGGTATAGAGGGCGATGAACTGCGCCGAGTCCGCCCCCGAAGCCAGCGATCCGACCTCCGAAAGGGTCAACTCGCGGTTGCCGACCTTGGCCAACGGTTTGTCGCCGGCCAGATAGACGGGTATTTCGCGGCAGCCGACCGACAGCAGGGTCAGCACCGCCAGAACGAGTATTTCGATTCGACAACGCATAACAAGTGGCAAAGTTAAGGTTTTTACGTGAAATACCAACGTTGCAACGGCCGGATTATTGCATTTGCGGCTCTTTTTCCTCCGTTTTTTCCTCCGCGGCGACCTTCCGGCGGGGAATTTCGCGCCACATCTCCAGCGCCGAGAGGACGAAGAAAACCGCCGCCGCGACATAGACGACCGTATAGACGAAATCCGAACCGATCCATTCGCGCAGCGGAATATCCGACAGCGGCCGGTCGGCGAAGCGTCCGGGCAGCTCCGTCCAGCCCAACACCAGCGCCAGCGCATTGTTGAACGCATGCAGCAAAACGGCCGGGATGATCGACCGCGTGCGGATCACCGCAAAGCCCAGGATCATCCCCATAAAGAAGGCGTTGACCGACATGGCGGGATGCAGATGGATCAATCCGAAAAAGAGCGACGACCCCACCCAGGCGCGCCACGCCCCGTAACGGTGGCGGATCGATTCGAGGACCAACCCGCGGCAGAGCAGCTCCTCCAGAACGGGGGCCGCCACCACCGCCATCAGCACCGACCATCCCCCTTTGGGCATTCGGGGCATCTGGACAAAATCCAGCAGCGAGAGGAGCGGTTCGATCACCACGCTGCAGGAGGCCATCAGCAACACCCCCCAGAGCAACCGTCGGGGCGAGAGTCCGTAGTGCGAGAATCGCACCCAGTAGCCTCCGCCGCGACGCGCCACCCGCCAGCCCGCCGCCAAGGCGATCGTCAGCATCATGGTACCCGCATAAAGAATACACTGCGACCGTCCCCAGATTTTCTCCGCCGGGTAGACCAGTGCTCCGTCCACCCATTGCGGCATCGGCAGCCCCGCCGCACCG
Organism: uncultured Alistipes sp.; assembly: GCA_964533725.1. Lineage (GTDB taxonomy): Bacteria > Bacteroidota > Bacteroidia > Bacteroidales > Rikenellaceae > Alistipes. The sequence continues at coordinate 13,910 of CAZHMX010000029.1, forward strand.
GCCACGAACTGCACCACGACCGTCGCCACACCGAAGAGAATCAAAAGAACCGCCAGATCCCCCCACGTAGGAAAGTGCGACCGCCCGTTTCGGGAAGAGGTACCGATCGTTCCGGCTGCCGTCTCCCGGGGCGTTCCGACCGGTTCGGCCGGACTCTTCTGCAGCGCCCCGGACGATTCGGCCGCCGCATCCCGGGATGCCTCAATCGGTTCGGCAGCCACACTTCGAGGCGATTCGGACGGCCCGACCGCCGTTTTGGTTTTATCTGTCTGTGTCGTATTCATCGGATTCAAGGTATTTTTCGAGTTTTCTATCTCTTTTGCCGGCCGGAGAGGCGTTTGCGGATCAGCTCCAGCGCAATCCGCAAGGCCTCGGGACGCAACAATCCTGCGGGGATCAAATAGGTTGCCGCACCGATCGCCGCCGACACCGCCAGCCGCCCAATCGGCCGACAGGCCGACAGTTCAGCCATACCGAACCGAACCGCCGCAAAGAGCGCCGCCGAAAGCAGCGCCGGCAACACCAGCGGCCGCAAAAGCAACCCGATCCGCACCCCCGCATAACGCGTTGCGGCCGAGAAATTGAGCCCCAGCTCGACCACGGCCATCGCCGAAAGGCCCCACGCAATGGCCCTCACCCCCACGGGAATCGTCGCCGCCAGGACCGCAGTCATAATGATCCGTTTCCAAATTTCGATCCGCACCAGAACACGCCCGTCGCTCTTGACTTTCAGAATGTTGGACGCAATGGTCGAGAGCGGCGAGAAGAGTCCCGCCAGGCAGAGGATCTCGAAGTAGGGCACCGTCGGCATCCACTTCGCCCCCAGCAGCACGGCAAAAAGGTCGGGCGCCACGGCGATCAGCCCCGTCATCGCCGGAAAGAGCACGAACGAGACCACCGAGACCACCTGTCGCAGGCTCTCGACAAATTTCGCCCGGTCGGCGCCGATCGACAGAAACGCCGGATAGGTGACATTTTGCACCGCCTGCACGGTCGACGTCACGGGCAGCTCCTTGAGTTTCTGTCCCTGGTTGAAATAACCCAACAGATCGACCGAATAGAGTTTGCCGATAAAGAGCTGCGACACATTATTATAGAACGAAGCGATCAGATCGGCCGAAAGCAGCCGCAGGCTGAACGGTGCCATCGCCCGCAGGGCCTTCGCGTCGAAACGTCCCTCGATGCGCCACTCGCCCCACCGCCAGAAGAGCGCCGTCCGCACCGCCATCGCCACTACGCGCTGCCCCACCAAACTCCATACGCCGCACCCTGCAAGCGCCATTCCCAACGCCACCGCGCCGCCCGCAAGCGACGAGGCGAAGGTCAACTTCGAGAGCCTTGCGAAACGAAAATGCCGCGTGAAGAGCGTCGCCTGAATCACCCCCAGCGCATTGAGCGGCAGGAGCAGAAACAACACGGGGGCAATCTTGACGATAACCGGTTCGTCGTAATACCGGGCCACAAACGGCGCCGCCGCCACCAGCAGGGCATAGAGCACGAGCGACACGGTCACATGAAACCCGAAGACCGACCGATAGTCCTCTTTCCGGGGATTTTCCTTACGGATCAGAGCCTGCGAGAATCCGCTGTCGACCACGACCAAAGCGAGCGCCGAAAAGACCGTCAGCACACCCATCACGCCATAGTCGCCCGGGGCCAGCAGCCGGGCCACGATGATCCCGACGACGGTTTGCAATCCCATCGTCCCCACCTTTTCGGCCATATTCCAGACCACGCCGCCGGCCACCTTGTCGCGTAACTCCCCTCCCATTGCTCGGGCTTTTGCCACAAAGGTAGTGAAAATTTCGCAAAGCACCCGACATATTTCGGGATATTCCGCCGCCGGGCACGTCCTCCGCCGCCGGGCATCCGAAAAAGTTCGTCCCTCGAGCCGAAAAAGTTTGGTTATTTGGAATTTAATGACTATCTTTGCCGTCCAGCAAGCCCGCTGCAGGGTTATGCGTAACATTAATTAACACTTTAACAAACTTTTAGCACAATGGCTGTTAAAATTCGTTTGGCACGTCACGGTAAGAAGGGCTACGCTTTCTACCACATCGTTGCCGCAGATAGCAGAGCGCCACGTGATGGTAAATTCATCGAGAAGTTGGGCACCTACAATCCCAACACGAATCCTGCTACGATCGATCTGAACTTCGAGAAAGCTCTGGATTGGTTACTTAAGGGCGCACAACCTACCGACACTTGCCGTGCCATCCTCTCCTACAAGGGTGTCCTCTACAAGAAGCACCTGCTGGGCGGTGTGGCCAAGGGCGCATTCTCGGAGTCGGATGCCGAGGCCAAGTTCAACAAGTGGGCTGCCGAGAAGGAGAACAAAATCGCTGCCAAGACCGGCAAGCTCGCATCGGATGCCAAGTCGGCCGAGAAGGCCCGTCTGGCTGCCGAGGCCAAGATCAACGAGGATCGCGCCAAGGCCTTAGCCGAGAAGAAAGCTGCTGCCGAAGCCGCTGCCGCAGAGGCCGCCGCTACCGCCGAAACCGAGCCCGAAGCACCCGCCGAGGAGGCTTAATCCGGAGGGGGGGGGTAATTCCAGGTCAGTCAAGAAAGCCTGATCCCAGGAGCGGTCAGAAAGACCTAATCCGGGAGGCGATCAAGAGGATCTAATCCGGGAGGGCCGCAGAAAGCCTAATCCCGAAAAGGAAGACAGCCCCCGATTCAAATGGCTTTGCAGAATGCAGGTCGGAAAATAATTCCGGCCTGTTTTTTTATGGGTAAATTTCGCACGGAACGAAACATTTAACGAAAAAACTGCTAACTTTGTAAAAAATTCATCCCGACTATGAGCGAACAGATCGAAATTATCCAAATCAACATCGCCGGCAGCGACAAAACCGGACTGATCTCCTCCCTGACCGAGATCCTGGCCCGCTACGACGCCTTTATCCTCGACATCGGTCAGGCCAATATCCACCAGTCGCTGACGTTGGGTATCCTGATCCGCACTACCCCCGACAAGTCGGGATGGATTATGAAAGAGCTCCTGTTCAAGGCCTCGGAGCTGAACGTAAACATCCGCTTCACCCCCATCTCGGTCAAACACTACGAAGACTGGGTCGCCCGCCAGGGCCGCAACCGCTACATCATCACCCTTCTGGGACGCCAGGTGACCGCCGGGCAGATCGCCGCCGTCACCCGCGTGATCGCCGAGCAGGGACTCAATATCGACGCCATCCGCCGTCTGACCGGCCGCACGCCGCTGCACAACGAGGCACAGACCGCAAAGGCCTGCATCGAATTCTCGGTGCGCGGCACCCCCATCGAGAAGGCCCGCATGCAGGAATGTTTTATGAATCTTTCGGAGTCGGGAGTCGACGTTTCGTTCCAGAAGGACGACATCTTCCGCCGCAGCCGCCGTCTGATCTGCTTCGATATGGACTCGACGCTGATCGAAACCGAGGTGATCGACGAGCTGGCCGAACGCGCCGGCGTGGGCGAACAGGTTCGCGCCATCACGGCCAGCGCCATGCGCGGCGAGATCGATTTCACGGAGAGTTTCACCCGTCGTGTGGCGCTGCTTAAGGGATTGGACGTCAGCGTGATGGAGGATATCGCCGTAAACCTGCCCTTCACCGAGGGACTCGAGCGCATGATGACCATCGTCAAGCGCGTGGGCTACAAGACCGCCATTCTCTCGGGCGGTTTCACCTACTTTGGCAACTATCTGAAACGCCGTTTCGGCTTCGATTACGTCTATGCCAACGACCTGGAGATCGTCGACGGCAAACTGACCGGCCGCTATCAGGGCGAAATCGTCGACGGCCGCCGCAAAGCCGAGCTGCTGCGCCTGCTGTGTCAATTCGAGAACATCGATATCGCGCAATCGATTGCCGTAGGTGACGGCGCCAACGACCTGCCGATGCTGAATCTGGCCGGTCTGGGTATCGCCTTCCACGCCAAACCGAAGGTCAAGGCCACAGCCGGGCAATCGATCTCCACGATCGGTCTAGACGGTATTCTTTACTTCCTGGGCCTGAAAGATTCGTGGATCGAATAGTCCATATCGGTCTGTCGATTGCGGCAACGCTTTTGTTTGCCGAGTGTTACGACGATGCGCCGACACCCGGCGAATCGTTTGACGGGCAACTTCCGCCCGCCACGCTGACCCTGGGCGAACTCCTCGAACAGCACACCACCATCCCCCACCCGATCAACCGCGCAGAGGTCGTCCACGCCACCGTCACCACCTCCAACGACGAAAACAACTTCAGCCGGTGGCTCCTTCTGGAGGACCGGGGCGCAGCCCTCGCGGTGCTGGTCGGAAGTTCCTCCGCCGCAAACGAACACTACCCCTGTCACTGTCATGTCGCCCTGCGTCTGGAGGGTCTGCTGCTCGGCGACACCCTGGGGATGGTCTGCGTCGGGGTAACGCCTCCGCCCGGCAGCCGTCAGTCCATCGCCCCGATCGAATCGCGCCAACAGCTCGACCGTCTGTTGGTTCGCGACGGCCGCACCCAGCCGCTCGCACCGCTCCGCACGACATTGGCCGAGCTGCCCGGCCTCTGTCCGGGTCGCCTGATCCGGATCGACGGCCTGCGTTACAACGCCGGCTGCGAAGACGGCTGCGTCGGCACCGACGACCTCGCCATCTGGTCAGGTTACCGCTGTTTTGTCGACGCCGACGGCCGCCGCGTCCACACCTACACCTCGCCCTACGCCCGTTTCGCCCCATACCCGATCCCGGACACGCCGCTCTGTCTGACCGGCATACTCCAGCGCCACCGCGTCTACGGCTATCTGCTCAAACCCCGCTCCATGGCCGACCTCGGCATCGCCGAACCCTAACCCGCATCGGAAAAGTCATCGATCCGAAACCTCGACCGAAAAAAAAATCGCGATCGCAAGTTCGTGAAAGTCAGCAAAGGTTACCTCGGCGTAACTATGGCACTTTGTCGTATCTACTTGACAAAGTGCAATTTGCGCCTTATCTTTGTCGTACGAAACAACTAAAAAGCACACATCATGAGCAATTACACCAAAGCCACCGCCGTCGCAGCGCCGCGCGTCGAACTGCATGACACCCTCAACCTCACCGGCGCCGAAATCTCCATCAACGAACTGCCCGCCGGCGTCTCCGTCCCCTTCGTCCACACCCACAAGCAAAACGAAGAGATCTACTACATCCTCTCCGGCCGCGGCACCATGGTCGTCGACGGCGAGTCCGTCGCCCTCGCCGCCGGCGACTCGCTCCGCATAGCCCCCGCCGCCCGCCGCCAACTCTCCGCCGCCCCCGACGCCCCCATCTCCTACCTCTGCATCCAGGTCAAAGCCAACTCCCTCGAAAACTACACAATGACCGACGCCGTGATCTGCTGATCGGAGGGTTGGACAACGTGAACTGACAACGACTGTCCTCCTTGGGCCCGTGGTTTGGCCCA
>CAZHMX010000030.1:0-19206 GCA_964533725.1 uncultured Alistipes sp.
CGCCGCGCGGCAAGGGGCGGGGTCCTATCCCGCCCCGACGAGCGCAGTCGTATCATGACGGCCAGCAATAAAAAACGCGCCCCTCCTACCCGGAGGGAACACGCTATAAAAAGGTGAAGTGGCCGATAGTGACGCCTCATTGTTGAATTTTGATCTCAATTGGCCGAACGGCTTTGAAGATCGGAGGCCACTTCACCTATATTTCCTGTTGTTTCATGCGTTCCGCAACACCCGTAGCACACGCTTTACAAGCACCCGATCACGAGCCGTGCAGACCGCAACTGCCAATTCGAACCTTTTTCTCCCAAATGGCTACGCAAATATAAATAGAAATATTCGATTCCGCAACTATTTTAGTATAAAAATGCCTTAAAAGAATATTGTAAAAATCCCCCCCCCCGAACAAATATATTGATTATCAATCATTTACATTTCTACACAAAAAGGCCGAAATCACTGAAAATCACCTCATAAGAGGAAATTTGCGATTTTTCTAATTTTTACCCGACGAACCCCGGCCGAGCAGTCTTCGGGCCAACATCCGGCGGACGGGCAGGTCGTACAGCCGAAGCGCAGCCCACGCCAGCAGCACGCTCGACGCAATCACCCCAACGGCCACGGGCCACGCCTCGCTCCACGGCACCTGTCGCTCCCACACCCAATGGTAGAAGAGATACATCAACGGATAGTGGACGACATAGAGCGGGTAGGAAATCTCGCCCAGGAACCGGCAGATCCCCGCCGTTGCACGGTCCGAGGCCCGCCCCGAAGCGCCCAGACAAACCACCGCAGGGAAGAGAAACAGGACGCACACCGAGTCGTAGAGGCCGTTCATCCACAGCTGTTCCCGACCGCCCGCATGCGGCACGATTGCCACGATGGCCAGCACGGCGCTACAGATCCAAAACGCGCCGCGGATCCTGCGGGGACGGAATTCGCGCGCCAGCAACAGCCCCGCCGAGTAGGAGAACATCATCCGCAGCAGGCCGCCGGGGAAGTTGTACTCCACCAGACTCCAGCCCACGCCCAGATGTCCGCTGCCCGAGCCGTTGCCCACCGCAAAACCCGCAAGCGCAACGCCCGACACACCGACCACCCAACGCAGCGACCGCGTCGAAAGCCGGTGCAAGACCAAGGCATAGAGCAGGTTACCGATATATTCGAAGAAGAGCGACCAGTTGGGACCGTTGAGCGGGAACATCTCGTTGTTGCCGCGCACATCGGCCCCGGCCCCCGGGACTACGGGCAACAGAAAGAGATTCAGCAGAAAGGCGATCATCACGGCCCCCACCGTCACATGGCTGCCGTCCCAGCGCACGCAACCCTGGATACAATAGGCCGCGAGTCCCGTCACGGCGCCGAAAACAACCATCGGATGCAAGCGGATCAACCGCCGCAGGAAGAACTCCCGCCGGCCCATCGACCGGCCCCACCGATCGTCGTAGGCATAGCCAATCACGAAACCCGAGAGGATAAAGAAGAAGTCGACGGCCAGATAGCCGTGGTTGAACCGCTGATCGACGGCATCGGTGGCGTAGGCCTCGAAGATATGGAACCACAGCACCAGCAGCGCCGCCACACCGCGCAGTCCGTCCAGAAGTTCGTAATGCTGTTTCGCGTCGCCGAATCCGGCGGCATGGGTCGAGGAGTTATCCGACAGAGGATTGTTCGTCAAGGGTTTGTTCATAGATTGCATCTGTATTCGAGTTGGTATTAAGTCCAATATTCGGGGTTGGATCGGGGCGTATATCGGGTTTGTATGTTCTGTATTCGGATCCGCGTTCCGTGCGTCCTTGCCGTCACGACCGTTTGAGGCGGCGCTGCCGGGCGTCCCGCTCCATCTGCCGGCGGATCCGCCGACAGGCACTGGCCACGGCGGGCGAGAGGGGGAGGTCGTCGATCACCTCGAGCGCCGCCGACAACTCCCCGCGCAACTCGGCATGGTGGCGACACTGGGCATAGGCCAGCTTGATGCAGAGGCTCCGCACCCCGGCCGTCTCGTCCGGACGGCAGATCGTCCGCAGACAAAAATCGACAAAATCGCCGCGCAGCTCCGCCGGCCCGTAGGACATCCGTTCCAAAAGGTTGAGCAACAGCCGCCGGCGTGTCGTGTCAGTCTCGACCAGCACCCGTTCGATCAGCGCGTCGCGACGTCCGCCGAGCCATTGCCGGTCCTCGGCCGCCGTATGCGTGAACACCCACAGGGCATTGGCAGCCATACGGTCGTCCGGCGCAAAACAGGTCTCATAGAGTTCCTCGCGCAGCAGGGAACTGAAGCGGATCCGTTCGCACAACGCGCGCACATCCGCCTCGTGCAACCGTCCCGCCAGCCGGTCGGCCAATCGTCCGGCCTTCTGTGGCCTCTCCGTCACTACCCTATCCCTCTCATTCAAATCCATAAAACAGAGCTATTTATTTGCGTCGCGAAGTCGCAGATAGGCACAGTGCGACGTGTCGCCCGAATCGTCGCGGAGGTGCATCCCGCCCCCCTGACAGTAGCCAAAGACGCCGCAGGCGGCACAGGCATCGCGGTACATCCAGCGACGGTCGCGGTAGCGTTCGAAACGGCCCTGCCAAACCTCCCAGAAACGGTCTTTGTAGATGTTGCCCTGGTGGTAATCGGCGCGGATGGAGGTGCAGCCCGAGATCGAACCGTCGACACGGATCGAAGCCACCGTGACCCCCGCGTCGCACTGGTAGAACTCGTCGCGCACCTCGGCCTCGTAGGGACCGAGAAAACCTTCGCACGAATAACTCAAATCGATCCGTCCCTCGCGGCGGGTGCGGCGGATAAATTCCAGCAGCTGACGGAATGCCCCGTCGGTGATTTGCAGCGATCGGTCGTCGCGCGCACGACCCGAAGGGAAGATGGTGGCGATGCGCCAGTAGCGGACGCCAAGCCTGATCAAAAACTCCTTGAACGCCTCCAAACGGGGCATCAGGGCGGGAGTGACGCAGGTAATGACGTCGTAGGTCAATTCCGGTCGGGCAAGAATCAGGCGGATGGCTTCGACGGCACGGTCGAAACTGCGGGGATTGCGTCGCACGTGGGTGTGTTCCTCGGCAAAACCGTCGAGACTGACGGAGATCGAGCGCAATCCCGCACGACAGAGGCTGTCCAGCCGTTCGGCCGTGAGGGCCAGACCGTTGGTGACCATCCCCCAGGCATAGCCCCGCCGGGTCACCTCGGCCCCCGCCTGCTCCAGATCGTCGCGCATGAGCACCTCGCCGCCCGAGAAGATCAGCAACAGCTGTCGCGGGTCGACATTCGGGGTGATCTCGTCGTCCAGCACGCGCAGAAAGTCGGCCAACGGCATATCGGGCACCTCGGGGGCCGCCGTGCAGTCGCTGCCGCAATGCCGGCACGAGAGATTGCACCGCAACGTACACTCCCAAAAAAGCGTCAGCAGCGGATGCCGTTCGACGACCTCCCGCCGCAGACTGTTGAAAAGCCTCAAACCGAGTGCTTTACGCCATCCCAACCGGCACTTGCCCATAGACCTCGACGCGACCGTTTCGGCAAACCCTTAACGCGACTCTTCGGCCGCAGCGGCCTCCTGCGCACCGTCGTGCCGTCCGGCGGCGACTTGGGCCGAACCGTTTGCCGGTTCAAACACGCTCCCTTCCACGGTGCCGTTGCGTTCCTCGGTGCGGGCTTCGGTTTCGGGTCGCGGCTCAGGACGACGGACACCATAGAGCAGGCGGATGGTCCGGATGCTGTCCATCGGCAGCACCTCGGGAGCCTCCTCGACGGGTTCGGATTGGGTTTTCCCGCCGCTGTCGCTGCCGGCACCGTTGCGTACGGTGGAGCAGGCGGCGGAGAAGCCGAGCAGGGTTAAAAGCATAAATTTCAATTTCTTACCCATATCAAAGCCTTTGAATATCGATCTCTTGTCGCGAAGATACGGATTTTCGGTCGCAATACCAAATTTTTAAGGTCGGGGCTTTGAAAATCGGGACTTTTTGTGTTACTTTGTATCCACAAAACAAAACGCAGGCGTCATGAAGGGCAGAGTGAGATGGTTCGACAACAAAAAAGGCTACGGCTTTATCGTCGACGAGCAGGGTAACGACCTCTTCGTCCACTTCTCGAATATCCTGTGCGACGGCTTCCGCGGTCTGGACGTCGGCTGGAAAGTCGAATACGAAATCGAAAACGGCCCGCACGGACGTCAGGCCGTAGAGGTTCGCATCGTCAAATAAAGGTACGGCCATAGACCGAAAAAACGCAGAACAGAACGCAAGCCCCCAAAAACCGGAAAGTTAAAAACCTAAAAAATACTGCATTATGGTAAATCGTTTCATCCTGAACGGAACCTCCTATTTCGGCCCCGGCGCACGACACATACTGCCCGAGGTGGTAAAGAGCATGGGCTTCAAGAAGGTCCTGGTCGTGACCGACAAATCGCTCGTCAAATTCGGCGTGGCCGACAAGGTGACCGACGACCTGAAAGCCGCCGGCATCCCCTTCGAGATCTTCGACGACGTCAAACCCAACCCCACCGTGACCAACGTCCTGGACGGCATCAAGGCCTGCAAAGCCGCTGCCGCCGACTGTATCGTGGCCATCGGCGGCGGTTCGTCGATGGATACGGCCAAGGGTATCGGTATCGTGATGACCAACCCCGAGTTCATCGACATCGTCAGTCTGGAGGGCGTCGCCCCCACGCGCAATGCCTCGCTGCCCATCATCGCACTGCCCACCACCGCAGGTACGGCCGCCGAAACCACCATCAACTACGTCATCATCGACGAAGCCAAACAGAAAAAGATGGTCTGCGTCGACCCGCACGACATCCCCGTCTGCGCCATCGTCGACGCCGAGCTGATGTATTCGCTGCCCCGTTCGCTGACCGCCGCCACCGGTATGGATGCCATGACCCACGCCATCGAGGGACTGACGACCAAAGCCGCCTGGGAGATGAGCGACATGTTCGAGCTGAAAGCCATCGAGATGATCTACCGCAACCTGCCCGTAGCCGTCGAGGAACCGTCGAATCCCGAAGGCCGTAACGGCATGGCCGTAGCGCAATACATCGCCGGCATGGCCTTCTCGAATGTCGGTCTGGGCGTCGCCCACGGCATGGCCCACCCGTTGAGCGCCCTGTTCGACGTCCCCCACGGCGTAGCCTGCGCGATGCTGCTGCCCGTGGTCATGCGTTACAACGCCCCCGTAGCCAAGGCCAAATATATCGACATCGCCAAAGCCTGCAACGTCTACCGTGACGGCATGAGTGTCGACGAGGCCGCCGAGGCCGCCTGCCGTGCCATCGAAGAGCTTTCGGAGCGCGTCGGTATCCCCAAGCACCTGACGGATCTGGGCATCAAGGAGAGCGACATCGAAGCCCTTGCCGCCCAGGCCATCGAGGACGTCTGCACCCCCGGCAACCCCCGCGAGGTAACCCTCGACGATATCCACGCCCTCTACCGCCAGATCCTCTGACGGAAACACACCTATAAACCGGGGACGACAATGCGAAATTGTCGTCCCCGGTTTTTTTAAGGCTTGATAACGGTCTGGATGCGACTGTCCTCCTTGGGCCCGTGGTCGGGCCCAGCCGGACGGGCGAACCCGAACAATAAGGGGTTGACAGCGCAGATGTTTACACACCTTGATTGAGGAGGGGGTATGCCCGCGCGGCAGGGCCAAACCATTGGCCCTAAGAGCGCAGTCGTATCGTTACTCCGCGTAGGCGTGACGGTACCCCTGAACGTCGTTCCAGTGGCCGCGGGTGAAGTCGGGAACAGCCACGGGAGCGCAACCGTTCTCGATCGAGATGGCGGACAGCGGAGCCAGACAGCACCACTCGGCCAGGTCGTAAACATCCATATCCAGCGGCAGACCGTTCTGCAGACAGTAAACCAGACGGTAATCCATAATGAAGTCCATACCGCCGTGACCGCCCACCGTGCGGGCCTTCTCGCCCATCTCGCGGATGATCGGGTGCTGGTACTTCTCCACCAAAGCATAATACTGCTCGGGCGACACATAACCGTGTGCGGAGAGGTTCTCGTGGTTGGGAACCTCACCCTCGGCCAGCTGCTCGGGCTCGAGGGCGTAACCGGGCGCGGGATACTTGTTGGCAAAGCCTTTGGTACCCGTCAGCTGATACATGCGCGAGTAGGGACGCGGATTCATCACATCGTGCTGGATGTGAATCGTCTTGCCATTCTCGGTACGGATCATCGTCATCGTGTGGTCGCCGTTCTGGAAATCCTCGACTTTTTCGCCGGTCTTTTTCTCGATGTAGGCCGGACCGGTCACCGCCTTGGTATCCATCGACACGAGGGTCGTCATGCGGTCGCCGCGGTGGATGTCCAACAGCTGGCAGGCGGGACCCATACCGTGCGTGGCATAGATGTCGCCGCGGAACTCACGGTTGTACTGCATACGCCAGTCGTTCCAGTAGGCGGCCCAGAAATCGTTCAGGTTGTGGATGTAGGAACCCTCGACGTGCAGCACCTCGCCGAAGAGGCCCTGCTGCGCCATATTGAGGGTGTTCATCTCGAAGAAGTCATAGACACAGTTCTCGAGCTGCATGCAGTGCTTGCGCGTACGCTCCGAGGTGTTGATCAGGGCCCAGATCTCCTCGAGATTCATGGCCGCGGGCACCTCGATGGCGACGTGTTTGCCGTGCTCCATCGCATAGAGACCCATCGCAGCGTGGTGCTTCCAGTCGGTAGCCACGTATACGAGGTCGATATCGTCGCGGTCGCAAAGACCTTTCCAGGCCTCCTCGTCGCCGTAATAGGCGGCGGGAGCGGGACGGCCGGCCTTCTCGACCATCGACTGACAGCGGGCCACTTTGGCCGAATCCAGATCGCACAGGGCGACGATCTCCGTGCCGGGAATGTGGACAAAACGGGCTACGGCACCGGGACCGCGCATGCCCAAACCGATAAATCCGACACGAACGGTCTCCAGCTTGGGAGCCACATAGCCCAGCATGCACTCCTGGTCGGCCCCGCGAGCGGGTACCGGGGTCTCGATCACCCGCTGGGCATTGCTGCCGCAGCATCCCCCCAAAAAGAGGGATGCCACGGAGAGTAACGAAATAAACAGATTTCTCATCTTCATGTTATAATTATTAGGTTTTTTAGTTCACTTTCACCCGTTTGCCGTCCCACTGAACCGCGTAGATGACCGTATTCGAGAGATCCACCGACTCGGGAACCGTAAAGGTCGACATATTCGAGAAGTAGACCAGTTTGCCCAGTTCGCCATCCGTCTCGGCCTTGCGGATCTCGATAGCAACGGCCTCAGTGTTGTTCGACGCGGAGTAGGTGCGGCCCTCGATCTTGCAGCTGACGCTCTTGGTGATGCTGGTCTTGTTCTGGAACGTGGTGTAGTAACCCATATCGGAGTACTGCTGGTTGTCCTTCACGTTGCGGTCCTCGATGTACTGGATGGCGGGGGCCTTGTCGTAACCCTTGGCAGCGACGTTGGCCTTGGCTTCGGCGATCATCTCCTTGGTCACCTTGTACTTGCACTTGCCGTACTGGTCGTACTCGATGTCGACGGGAATGAAGAAGCCCCAGACTTCGAAGAAATCCGTCAGGTCCATCTTGGCAGCGTCGCAGACGCGCTGGTAGAAGAGGAGCTGGCAAGCGCCCGGATCCTCCTGACCTATAGGAGCGAACTTGTTGGGCATCGGGTTGTCGCGCAACAACTGGAAGAGCGTCGGCCAGAACTTGTCGTTGAAGCCGCAACGGTGGAAGTAGTTCCACAGCTGCCAGTTCAAACGCATGTGCAGCTCGGTATCCTCGTTCTGGTGGGTCGAGGAGCCGGCGATTACCCACGGCTTGTTCTGCGCATAGTTGTTGGCCAGGGCGGAGAGTTTCTCACCGCGCGAACCGTATTTGCCCATCTTGTAGATGATGTAGTTCGAGAAGAGGTTGTTCGACGACTCGGTGCAGGATTTCCAGTTGATGGCACCCTGGTTGATGTGACCCAACTCGTGGGCGGGACCCCAAGTGTTGTCCTCCTGTGAGATCAGCTGCTCGTAGGTGATGATCTTGTAGAGTGCGTTGACCGAGAAGTTCACACGGCGGTTCGCCGCATCCATATAGGCGGTCGGGTTGGTCGACGATACAGCCATCATGTGGTTGTTGAAGTACGAGACGTCCTCCATGCCCATCAGTTCAAGCTGCCAGCCCAGAATGTTGTCCCAGGCCTGGATACCCGAGAGGATGTTCATCGGGGCATCCTTGCGCAACTGCGAGGTGTGGAAGTTGAACATCATGTGCTTGCCCTTGACCACGAAGTATTTGTACGAGCACTTGGCCAGCAGCTCGACGTATTTCTCGTCGGTCTTGTGGCGTGCCAGGTCGAAATAGCCCTGGAGGGTACCGCAACCGCGCAGGATATGCACCTTGACGGGCTCCGAAGTCTCGCTCAGCTGTGCGGCGGTGTTCATCAGATAGCACATACCGCCCTTGGTGACGCGAACGAGGTTCAGACCGGCCTGCAGCTCCTGCTCCTGGTCGACGCTGTCGCTGTCGCCGCCACCGCCGTAGTTCGGGCCGTAACCGTCCGAAGCCTCACCGTAGATGGCCAGGCTGATCGTCTGACCTGCGGGGATCTTCTCCACGCAAACCAGGATCTCGTCGCCCACCTTGGCCTCGATACCGGTCGGGTTGTCCATACGGCTGTACTTGTCGGTGAGGAACTGCGTGTTCAGCATGTTGCTGCTGTAGGGCTCGTAGGTGTGGATGCGGAACTCGGCCTCGGACTCCTCGTAGCGGTTCTCCATCATCACGACAGCCACCTCCTGCGCCAGATAGGGAGCCACGGCATAAAGCCGGGTGATGTCGTCGCGGGTTACGCCGGCCTTCAGCTCCGAGCACGAGAGATCGGAGAAGACGCCCAAAATAGCCTCGTCGATCGTCGACTTGGCCGACTGGAAGAACTCCATCTCGTAGGCGCTGACGAAACCTTCGGGATCCTTGCCCTCGTTGTCGGGGTTGTTGTTGTTACCCGAGCCCTCGAGCGCCACCAGACGCAGCGCCGTCACGCCGTTGAGCGTAAAGGGAAGGTAGCAAAACTTCTCGCCGCCCTGATTCTTGTTCAGGTCGCCCGTATTGACAAGGGTCCAGTCCTCGGTGTCCGCGCCCTGGTAATAGAGCTCGTAGCGGCCGATGATACCCGTACCGCCGCTGTTGCGGTGGTAGATCTTGAAGTAGTCCATATTCTTCGTGCCGTCGAACGTGAATTCGAGGGTGAAGGGGAACAACGTGGTCGGATTCTGATAGCCGTAGCCCCACGGCGAGTGGAACTCGGTCGACTTGTTGCCGTCGATGAGCTTGTCGGCGTCGTCGCCCGGGTGGCACTGGCTGGCCGTAGCGCCCGTAGCAATGAGCTGGACATCCTGCTGCATCTTGTTTTTCTCGGCCACACTGGGATTCTGCGAGACGGTCAGGACGGTCGATGCCTCGGCGTAAACGGCGTCAACGGCATTGACAGCGATGGTCGCCTTGCGCACGAAGGGGAGCATATTGGCCTGTGCGAAGTAGCTGTAATCGCTCTTGGCATAGGCGCGCACCTCTTCACCCTCGCGGACGACCACCCAGTCCTCTTCGTCGCCATCTTCGATCACGGGTTCGGCAACCGTATAGTCGATGTTGGCCGTAACGGCGATCGTAAACTCGCCACCGGCGGCTGCCAGGGTCTTGTTCGACACGAGGATGGCCGGACCGGCGCCCAGCTGACGGACCTTGATGGTGTGGATCTGCGACCCGGCACCGGCCTTGACCGTCGCTTCACGAACGCCCGGCTCCTCGCTCTCCGTGACGGCGAGCATCAGACCGCGGCGGTTTTCGTAACTCTTGGAGATTTTGCACCACGAATCATCCGACGAGGAGAGTTTCCACTCGCTCTCGGGGATATTCGTCTTGACGGGGATAAAGACGATCTGCTGTCCCTGCTCGAAGTCGTAGCTCAAAGCATCCTCGGCAAGCTGGAACTCGCCGTCGGGAATCGACTCCGTATCGTCCGTGGAACATGCCGCACCGAAAAGAAGCAATCCGGCCAACAGTCCCCATAAACTAATCTTCGTTTTCATTTTTCTTGTATTCGTTAATTGTTTCGAGCACCTCTGCGCGGGGGTCCGGGGACGTCCCCCGGTTCCTTCGAAAAACCTCTCGGCTTCTCTGGCAGCCTTTCGGCCCCTTCGGAAAACCTCTCGGCTCCTCTGACAGCCTCACGGCCTCTTCGAAAAACCTCTCGGCCTTTCCGGAAGCCTCGGCCCCTTCGGAAAACCGCTCGGTCCCTCGGGAAGACCTCCCCGGCCCCCTGCAGACAGTCGGAAATCAGTTTTTAGATACCATAGAGTTCAAGTTCGGCCAAAGCGGTGTAACTCGGCGACTCGGTACGACAGTCGCCCGAAGCACCTTCGGCAACACCGAAACGATAGTACTTGTAGGCCGACTTGGCATTGCCGATCGGCAACTCGCCCCAGGCACCTGCCGCGGTAACCAGACCGCTCTTGATATCCTGAATCAGCGTCCACTCCTCACCGTCGTTCGAAGCACCGATACAGATGTGTACCGGGCAACCGTTGTTGTTGTTGTGACGCGTCTGGTAACGGAAACGCACGGCCGTCAGCGGGTTGTCCAGCGTGATGTCGATGTAGACACCGTAAATCGGATCACCGGGCTGCATGTTGGCCCACAGACTGTGCCAGAAGGTGTCGGACTTGCCGTCGACAAGGCCCGGAACGCCCAGACCGTCGCCCACGTGGGTGTAGATGGTCGAGAGCATCTCCTCGGTCAGCGTGATCTTCTCCAGCACGGGGGTGAAGACGGCGTGTACGAGGAATACCTCGCCGTCCAGTTCGAAGACCTCCTTGTCGCAACCCGACAGATAGACGGGAATGACGTAGTCGGTAAACAGGCCCATGCTCGTACGGTCGACCGTCATCTTGAATCGGGCGGTGTTGGAGCCGCTGGTGAACGACACCGTCGGATCGATCGTATAGATCCCTTCGGGCATCATTTCGTACTCCGTGCCGTTCTCGGCGTTGTAGGCATCGAGCCACTCCTGACCGTAGACGCCCAGCTCGCAGTTGAAGTCCCAGCGGTTGTCCATGCCGAGCACCAGTTCGCCGCTGACCTCCACGATATCGGGGCTGTCGGGGTCCAGGTTGTTCATGTGCAGACCGGGCTCCTCGAACGAGATGACGGGGATCGTGATCTCGGGTTTGAGGATCAGGAGGTTGATGTCGGCGCTGACCTGACGGTCGGCGTAGACCTGAAGGGCCAGGATATACTCATGCTCTCCGTCGGCCTCCTGCAGGAAACTGATGTTGTCGGTTGCCAGCTCGACCTTCACCACCTTGTAGGTATCCTCCGCAGAGAAGCTCAACTTGGTGTCGGTCAGGAACTTGAAACACGACGAAGGGATCTGCATGTAGGAGGTGCCGTTTTCCAGGTTGTAGATGTCCAGCTGCGACTGCTCCACGGCCGTCACCGTAGCCTCGGCCGTGTACGAAAGGTCGGAGCCGCCCTTGCAGACGGGAATCTCATAGACGGAATTCTCACCCACGCGATAGAGCGAAATGGTTTGATTGCCGCCATTGCGGAAGTAGATCATCGAGGCGAAATCCTCGAGATGCGCTCCGCGCGTATCCTCGCAAGCGGTCATCCCTGCAGTCAAAACAAGGCCACCGAGCAGAAGGAGTAATTTATTGATCGTTTTCATCTTTGATAGCATATTTTATACTGTTACCAACCGTAGTTCTGTACGATATGCTTGTTGCGGTCCAGCTCGCGCTGCGAGAAGGGGAACAAGTAGTGGTTGTTTTTGAAGACACGGGTCTCGAATACCGTACGCTTCCAGTACTCCTCGGGCGTATCCGTACCCTGCGACGTCACGGAGGTATCCATACCGTACATCGGGCCGCCGTCGGTCTTCGTGGCGATCATCCACGTACGGGTGTCGTAGTAGCGGTGACCCTCGAAGGCCAGCTCCACGCGGCGCTCCTTGCGGACCAGCTCGATCAGGTCCGTGGTCGACGAACCGGGATAGACCTCCTCGATGGGATCCAGTCCCGAACGGTCGCGCAGGTCGTCCCACAGCTGTATGGCCAGTGCGCGGTCGACCCCTTCGCCGCTGACGCCGTTGCGCTCGCACTCGAGCACGGCCTCGATGTAGTTCAGGTAGATCTCGCCCAGACGGAAGGTCGGGAAGGTGATGTTACCCCACTGGCCGCTGAACGAGTTCAGCGTATGGTCGTAGAAGCGGTTCACCAGATAGCCCGACTTCGGATAGTCGTGCGATTTGTGGCCGTTGGCGTTCTGACAGAACGACACCAGGTCGGTGGCTTTCATGGCATCCACACTGTGCATCCAGTAGCTGCCGGCGAAGAAGACGCTGACATAGAAACGCGGCTCGCGATCGACGTACATGTTGCGCGTATCGACCATATAATAGTTCTGTCCGGCACCCAGAGCCAGCAACAGCGGATGGACGTACTTCTGCTTGATACCGAACTCGTCGGCGTTGTAACCCGACTCCGAGTCGATCACGGGCTGTCCCTCCTTGTCGTAACCCGTGATCGGGTAGCGGCCGTTCGCCATGGCATAGGCGTCGACCTGCTGCTGGGTGGGACCCCAACCGCCGTAGGCCATACCCGTGGCAATTGCCGGAGTGACGTGAACGCCCATCGTGTAACGGCTGCGGTAGCCGCCGCCGCAATAGATCAGCTCGTCGTTCCAGTTCTCGTGCGTGATGCCGAGGTAGTTCATCACGGCATCCTGCGTGGCGTTGCCCGTCGGCTCGTCGATGCGGTAGAGTTTGTAGGCGCCGAGGTCGATGACCGCCTTGGCGGCCTGTGCGGCCTCAACCCACTTCTGCGGATCCTTGTCCTTGGGGAAGAGCTGCGTGCCGTCCTCGTTGCGCAGCGAGCGGTAGAGGTTGTTGCCGTTGAACAGATCGCGGGCCGAATAGAGCTTCAGACGGGCGATGACGGCCAGGGCGGCACCCTGGGTCGGCAGACCCATATTGCCCGAGGTGTGTTTGTCGGGCAGACGCTGTGCGCACCACTCCATCTCGTCCACGACATACTTCACGCACTCCTCCCACGTGTTGCGCGGACGGGCCAGCGCTTCGGTCGAAGCCGAGAAGTCCATCTGCTCGTCGCCCACAAGGAAGACGGGACCGAAGTCGCGCATCATCAGGAAGTAATAATAGGCACGGGCCCAGCGGACGCAATTGTACCACAGGTTCAGGTCGGAGGGCACGGCTGCCGGGTCGCTGCACGACATGACGTTCTTGAGGAAGATGTTGCACTCCAGAATAGCGCCGTAGTAGTTGTCGAAGCAACTGGTCGGCACGTTGGAGGCATTCCACGAACCGAAGTTGATCGAACGGTAACCGTTCCAGTTCCACGTACAGGTCGACTCGTCGGAGGCACCGATCGCGTAATAACCCTGCTGGCTGTGGTAGAATATTTCGGTATCGTTGGGCAGGAAACTCATCGCCTGGAAGAAGTACTGGCGGGTCGTGCTGACCTGCTGCCAGATCTTCTCGAAGGTCATCGTTTCGTCCTCCTGGCGATCCAGAAAACTGTCGCACGAAGCCATCGAGGCAACCGCACAGAGTGCGAGGAGGTACTTGGCTAATTTATTGATCATTTGTTTCATAATTTCCGCAGGATATATTAGAAGTTAGCATTCAGACCGATGGAGACGATGCGGTTGGGCGGATACGAACCGCCGTCGCCGCTGCCCGTCTCGGGATCCCACAGCTTGAACTCGCTGAACGTGCAGAGGTTGTTGGCCGAAACGTAGACACGCAGCGACTTCACGAAGCCCGAACGTACCATCCATGCCTTGGGGAAGGTGTAACCGATCTCGACGTTCTTCAGACGCATGAAGGCACCGTTGCGCTGCCACCACGACGAAGTCTGCGAGTTGTTGGTCGAACCCGGAGCGCCGCCGAGGCTCAGACGCGGATAGGTCGCACGGGCATTCTCGGCATCCGTACGGTCGGTACGCCAACCGTTGTTCCATACGTCCTTCTGAATACCCGAACGCTCTAAGTTGTTGGACGAGAAGGGGCTCTTGATCGAAGCGCCGCCGAGGAAGAAGTTCACGTGGGCGACACCCTGGAAGAATACGTTCAGATCCAGCCCTTTCCACTGCGCCGTGAAACCGAAACCGTAGGTGATCTCCGGCAGCGTGGTGTAACCCATATAGATAAAGTCGTTCGAGTCGATACGGCCGTCACCGTTGATATCCTGATACTTGATATCGCCGACACGGTACTCGCCGAAGGTCTGCACGGGGCTGTTGGCGATCTCCTCCTCGCTCTCGAACAGGCCCAGAGCCACCAGACCCCAGGGCTGTGCGGCACCCTTGCCGTAAGGCTTGCCGATACGGTTCTGGTAGAGGTATTTCCAGTCGGGTTCGTCGTTGTTGAGCAGCTTGTTGCGGTTGTAGGTGAAGTTACCGCGGGCGGTCAGATACCACTGGCCCAGCTTCTTGTTCCACTCGGCCGACATATCGATACCCTGGTTCTCGGTCTCACCGATATTCACATAAGGCAGCTTGCCGCCCACCTGCATACCGGCAATACCGGGCAGACCGCCGCGCTGCATCAGGATACCCGTACGGTGGGTCTTGAAGTAGTCGGCCTGCACGCGCAACTGGTCGAAGAAGGTGAACTCGACACCGACGTTGAGTTTCTTCTCCTCCTCCCACGAGAAATCGAGGTTGGAGGGACGGCCCACCGAGATACCCGTACCGCCCGTCGAACCGGACTCACCCATCACGAAGCTGTTGCCGCTGTTGATGGTGGCCAGGTAGAGCCAACGGTCGTCGGCACCGATCTGGTCGTTACCTACCAAACCGTACGAAGCCTTCAGCTTGAAGCTGTTGAAGACATTCTTCAGCGGTTTCCAGAAGCCCTCCTCCGAGATCATCCAACCGCCCGAAACTGCGGGGAAGAAACCGAAACGGTGACCGGAGGCGAAGTTCTCCGAACCGTTGTAACCCATATTGAGCTCCAGCATGTATTTGTCGCGGAAGGCATAGGTCACACGGGCGGCGATACCCTGGTTTTTGTAGGGCAGCGAGGTCTTGGCGTTGCCGCCGAAGGTCTGGCGCATGATCTTGTGGTTGTAGAGGAACATGGCACCCACACGGTGGTCGTCGCAGAAGACGCGGTTGTAGTTGATCGAACCTTCGACATAGGTCGTGATCTTGCTCGATGCGTTGTGTGCATAGGTCAGCGACTCGCTACCCTGATAGATCGGGTTGCCGAAGATCAGATTGCCCTCTTCGTCGCGGCCCGTGGCATGGTACTGCTTGGGCTCCTTCGTACGCGACTGCGACTGCCAGTTCCAGGCATCCCACGAGAATTTGATGTTGGCCGACAGACCCGAGGTGATCATATCGAGGTTCTGCGTCAGACCGATCAGCGACTGGGCCGAGTTCCAGAACTGCTCGCGGTAACCCGAGTGCACCAGCAGGTTCCAGGGGTTGTAGCCCGTGGCACCCGACGGAGCCGAGATCGTACCGTCCGAATATTCCGCAGGGAAGGCGTTCGGCGAAACCATGAACGAATAGCCCCAGATATCGTTGGTCGCAGTACCCGGAGCGAAGCTCTTCTCGTAGACGTTGGCCAGGTTCAGGTTGATGACCGTCGTCTTGGTCAGGTTCAGATCGACATTGGCGCGGAAGTTGAACTTGTTGTAGTTGATCGACGAGTTGTAATCATAGCGATCGCCGGCATTGCGGAAGATCGACGACTCGTTGTAGAAGCTGCCCGAGATGTAGTAGCGGGCGATATCGCCACCGCCGGTGATCGAGGCATTGACACGCTGGTTCGAGGCGATGTCCTTATAGAGCGTGTTGATCCAGTCGACATTCGGGTAAAGGTCGGGGTCGGAACCGGTGCGATAAGCCTCCAGTTCGTCCACCGTGTAACGGTTCGTACCGCTGGCCTCGTTGTACATGCGGGCCCACTGCTCGGAGTTCGAGAACTCGGGCATACGGGTGGGCGAGGTGATACCGGCCTCGGCGCGGATCTTCACCTCGGGACGGCCGACCAGACCCTTCTTGGTGGTGATCAGGATGACACCGTTGGCACCGCGCACACCGTAAACGGCCGATGCCGAGGCATCCTTCAGGATCGAGAACGACTCGATATCGTCCGTATCCACCAGGTCCAGATCGCGCTCGATACCGTCGACGAGCACGAGCGGCGTCACCGTACCTTTGAACGAGGAGACACCGCGGATATAGAACTCGGCGGCACCGTTCTTGCCGGGCTCGCCCGAACGCGTTACGGCAACCACACCGGCCAGGTTACCGGCCAGATTGGTCGAGAGGTTCGACGAGGGGAACTTCAGGTTCCCGACATCCACCGTCGAGATGGCACCCACGACCGAGGTCTTCTTCTGGGTACCGTAACCGACAACGACGACGTCTTCAACGACTTCGGCGTCGGATGAGAGTTTGATGTTGACCAGCGTGCGGTTGTTGATGGCGACTTCCTGGGTTTTGTAACCCAGATAGCTGAACACGAGGACATCCGAACCGCCCGCCTTGATGGTATAGCTGCCATCGACCGACGTAGAGGTACCGGTCACCGTGTTCTTCACCAGGACGGTTGCACCGATCACCGGAGTGTCACTCTCATCGACAACGACGCCCTTCACAACAATCTGTCCCTGGCCGCGCGCAATGGCGGACGGCAAAAGGAGCAGGCAAACCAGACAGATCTTCAAAATCCGCCGGCTCATGAGTAGAGTTTGCTTCATGCCTTTGATTTTAGGTTTAAGAATTAAGTAAAGTTTTGGTTTTTCAAAATTTCATTAATGCCCGCGCAAAATGTGCACAGAAACAATCGGCAAGACGTTCTCGCGTTTTTCCCGCCGATGGATCAATCCATCGGAAGAACAAAGCTAAACGCCTGACATTCAGTTCAATTCGGGGGGGGGTATACTGACTGTACCACGATTCCTACACTCTTTCCGTATACAAATATAAGATTTTTATCTGGATTCCCAAACTTTCAGCGTCGTTTTTTTTCAGAAATTACCCCCCGTATTTTTTCAAAACAGCCGAAAACAGATCCTCCGCAAACCGATTCCGGAGATCGGCTCCGGGAGCCGATCTCACGGGCCGATTCCGCAAATGATTCGCAACCATTCCGCACATCCGGCTTTTGTCCGGAGGGAGAGGGATACGACGGAAAGGACACAAAAAAACCGCAGCCCCGATTCTCGGGCCGCGGGTTGTCTATCGGATTCGACGGTCGCCCCGTCTTACCGTTCGGATATTTTGTGCCGTCCGCATCGCCGCACGGATCCTTCTTCCGGGTCAGCGGGGCAGCAACAGATCTTCGAGGCGAAGTTTGGGGACCACGTGCACACCCGTTTCGGTGCGGTAATAGCGGTGATCCTCCCCGGAGGCGATCTCCTTCAGTTCGATCCGCTCGGCGCTGCGGCCGATGGCCACCACCAGCAGCGGGTCCAAGGTCAAATGCAGCGCCTCGCGCAGGGCACGACGGTTGAAGGCACCGATACAGAGCCCGTTCAGTCCGATCTCCGTGGCCTGCAGGAGCATGCTCTGCGCCGAAATCCCGAGGTCGATATCCACGTCGCGGCACTCCTTCACCGTCGAGCAGACCACAATAAAGGCATTGGGTTCGGTCCCCGCCAGCGGCAGGTGCAGTTCGGGCAGCGCCGCCCCCATCAGGATATGTTTCAGCACCTCGGGCGCCTCGTCCTCAAGCACCAGCCGGTAGCGCAGCACCTGCTGGTTGCGCGCCGACGGGATCCACCGGTTGACCGCCACAATGCGGCGCAACTGGTCCTCGCGCACCGTAAAGCTGCGGTCGTAACCCCGCACGCTGCGGTTGCGCTGCAACAGCGATTCGAGTTTGGCCGCGGGTTTCGGAGCCGGTTGCGTCCGACGCTCGAAATACTCCTCCATCTTGCGGCCCAAATAATTGTCTGCCATAGTTATAACTCCTTTCCTTGAAGAAACGAACCTTCGATAATCGGTATCGTGCAGGCATACGGGATGTAGGCCACCGAAGAGGTCGGCTGCAAACCGCGCAAAACGCCGGGGTCGACATCGAACCATCGGACGCCTCCTGCAGCGACGATGATATCGGCAATGGCGGAGATTCCCCGCCGATCGCATCCCTCGCTGAAGTTGGGGAGACATCCGGTCAGACGTATCATTTCGGGCAGTTTAAAGTTTTCGGTCGATACTCCTTTCAAATATAGGCATTTTTTTCCGATCGGCCAAGCCTTCGCCGGAAATTCCGCTTTTTGTACCGCGGGGAAAGGAAATCATCGAGATCCGGTCTCCGTCGCCGAGCCACAGACCCAAGAGTCTGCGACCGAGGGGATGAACACAAAAACTCCCGCGTCTTGTCATACGCGGGAGCTACTTTTCGGACAACATTCCATTGCGGTTCCGTCGCAACGCTTTTGCCCTCCTGCGGCTGTTCTATCGCCATTCTGGGCAGCCCTATTTAAGGCGCCGTTCGGACTTCAGGCACTCGATGAAACGGGTCCAGCCGGCGGCGTCTTTCTCGGCCTCCCGAAGGCTCTCCTCCGTATCGGCCACCCACGAAGGATAACCGTAACCGAGCGTGAATTTACCGCCGCTGCTGCACAGCACCAACCCGTATTCGAGGTAACTCATCACCGGCGAGACCGCGCAAGCACGAAAAAGCTCCTCGCCGTCCAGCTCGAAGACCAGTTCCTCGCGGTCCTTGAGTTCCTCGGGGCGGAACGCCTGGTCGCCGTTCCACACCAGTTCACGGGTCGAGCGGTTATAAGACCGGATCTGCGCCCCCGAAACCGTAAGGCGGCCGTCCGCCGTACAAATCGTCAGTCGCGACTCTTTGGCCGGAGTCTCCTCCTTCTCGCACGAAAACGCCAGCAGCGACAACATCAAACAGAAAACAAGCTTTTTCATATTTTGTAATTTAACATAATTTCTTCCGATCTACCCCTCCCTTTACGCAAAACTCTTGAAGTTTTGCAAATATATAAAAAAAAAAAATAAATCCTGCAAGGAAAAAAGCAAAAAGTGCAAAAAATACGCTTAAAAAGCTAATTCTCGGATCCTTGACAGCGGGGCTGACGCACGACTGCGCTCCTTGGGCCAATGATTTGGCCCAGCCGCGCGGCGAACCCGAACAATATGTTTTCTTGCGGGTGTGCCTGTATGTTTTTCTGCCCT